>CAKMMH010000001.1 GCA_927798255.1 uncultured bacterium
TAGAATTTTTGAAGATCTTCTTTCTCAAACAATAAGAGGATTCCTTTTTGATAAGGGTCAAAGAATAGATGGACGTAAATTTACAGAGGTTAGACCTATTACTATTGAAACAGGAATTTTGCCAAGAACTCATGGTTCGGCATTATTTACTCGTGGTGAAACACAAGCAATTGTAACAACGACTCTTGGTGCTGAAAGTGAAGCTCAAAGAATTGATAATTTAATGGAAGATGATGCAAAGAAAAAATTTATCCTTCATTATAATTTTCCTCCATTCTCAGTTGGTGAGGCAAGACCTGTAAGAGGACCAGGAAGAAGAGAGATAGGGCATGGTGCGCTTGCAGAAAGAGCAGTTAGTGCAATACTTCCTGATGAAGATAAGTTTCCTTATGTAATAAGAATTGTTTCTGAAATTTGTGAAAGTAATGGTTCTAGTTCAATGGCTACAGTTTGTGGTTCCACTCTTTCTCTTATGGATGCAGGTGTTCCTATTAAAGCACCAGTTGCAGGTGTAGCAATGGGACTTATGAAAAGAGGCGATGATTTTGTAGTTCTTACAGACATCTTAGGTGATGAAGACCATTCAGGAGATATGGACTTTAAAGTTTGCGGTACTGAAAAAGGTGTTACAGCGCTTCAAATGGATATAAAAATTAATGGTGTAGGAAAAGAAATCTTAGAAAAAGCTTTAGCTCAAGCTCATGATGGAAGAATGCATATTCTTTCAAAGATGAGAGAAGCAATAAGTGCTCCAAGGGAAGAAATTTCTCCTTACGCTCCAAAGATTGTAACATTGAAGATTAACCCAGATAAGATTAGAGATGTTATTGGACAAGGTGGTAAGACTATTAGATCAATTCAAGAATCTTATAATGTTAAGATTGATATTTCAGAAGATGGCGTTGTAGCAATTACTGCTGTAAATCAAAATGATATTAAATCTGCTCTTACTGTTGTTCAAAGTATTGTTGCTGAGGCAGAGGTAGGAAAAGTTTATAAAGGAATAGTAAAAAGAATTGCTGATTTTGGTGCATTTGTTGAAATTTTACCAGGAACTGATGGACTTCTTCATATTTCAGAAATTGCTAATAGAAAGATTCGTCGTGTTGAAGATGAACTTCAAGTAGGTGATGAGATTGAAGTTAAAGTTTTAGAAGTTGATAGATTCGGTAAAATTAAGTTATCAAGAAAAGCACTTCTTATAGAAGAATAATTATAAATTTTACATATTGTAATTATTAAAAAAATCCTGATTTTTTTTGTATATTATATACATAAAGATTCAGGCTTTTTTAATATAAAATTTAAGGAATAATTACAAAATGACTAAAGAAAATTTATTAAAACCAACTCTAAAATTTTATTTATCAGATGAAGCTAAAGAAAAAGGAATAAGTTTAGTAATTCCAAAATTAGGTGACGCTGGGTTTGATATAAGGTCATTAAATGATGTTGAAATCCAACCAAATGAACAAGTTGTAGTTTCCACTGGTCTATATGTTGCAGTGCCTTTAGGATATGTAATGATAATAAAAGATAGGTCAGGTATGGCTGCAAAAAGAAGAATTTATACGCACGCTGGTGTAATTGATGCAAGTTATAGAGGTGAGGTTAAAATTGTAGTTACAAATGAAAGTAATGAAACTCAAAAACTACTTCAAGGTGAAAAAATTGCTCAAGGTGTTGTTGTCCCATGTGTTGTAGATGCTACACAAGAGGAGACTCTTGAAGGGTTAGGTGACACTGAAAGGGGTGCTGGAGGATTTGGATCTTCTGGAAAATTTTAATATCTCTTATTGCTCTTATTTATAGTTAATTATATGATATATAAGGTATTTTTTTATATTTTTAACAGGAGTTTTTTGTGAATCAAACAGTTAAGAATTTAATATTTTGGTTTTTTTTAGCAATAATGATTTTTTCTTTGTATAATGCTATCTCGCCAGAAAATCAAAAAAAGTCAGAAATTTCATATTCAGAATTTTTAACAAAATTAGAAAAAGGTAATATTAAATCAGTAAAAATTGCTGGCTCAAAAATTACAGGTAATTATCTTGATAGTATGGAAACATTTACAACTATTAAGCCAGATGATAATAAGCTAATAGGAAAATTAACTAAAAAAGGAGTAGAAATAGATGTAAAAGAGGACAAAGATGAGCCTTGGTATTATTTAGTTTTAATAAATTTACTTCCTCTTGTAATTATTATTGCTCTTTGGATATTTTTTATGCGCCAAGTTTCTATGGGAGCAGGAAAGGGAATGAGTTTTGGAAAATCGAGAGCAAAACTTCTAACTGAAAATCAAAATAAAGTTACATTTGAAGATGTTGCTGGTATTGATGAAGCAAGAGCAGAGTTAGAGGAAATTATAGAATTCTTAAAAGACCCAAAGAGATTTTCAAAACTAGGTGGAAGAATTCCAAAAGGCGTGCTTTTAGTGGGGTCTCCAGGAACTGGAAAAACACTTCTAGCACGTGCAATTGCTGGTGAAGCTGGTGTTCCATTTTTTAGTATCTCAGGTTCAGATTTTGTTGAGATGTTTGTGGGGGTTGGTGCTTCAAGAGTTAGAGATTTATTTATTCAAGGTAAAAAGAATGCACCTTGTATAATCTTTATTGATGAAATTGATGCAGTAGGACGTCATCGTGGAGCTGGAATGGGAGGAGGACACGATGAAAGAGAGCAAACGCTAAATCAGCTTCTTGTAGAAATGGACGGATTTGAAAGTAATGAGGGCGTAATTTTAATAGCAGCAACTAATAGACCTGATGTGTTAGACCCTGCGCTTTTAAGACCAGGAAGGTTTGATAGACAAGTAGTTGTTCCTAGACCTGATATTAATGGGCGTCTTGGTATACTAAAAGTTCATACTAAAAAGATACCACTAGCAGATGATATAAATTTAGAAGTAATTGCAAGAGGAACACCAGGATTTTCAGGAGCAGATCTTGAGATCCTTGTAAATGAAGCTGCTCTTTATGCTGCAAGACAAAATAAGGATAAAGTTGAAAATTCAGATTTTGAATTTGCGAAAGATAAAGTAATGATGGGTGCAGAAAGACGCTCTATGGTTCTTACTGATAAAGAAAAAGAAACGACTGCATATCATGAATCAGGTCACACTCTTGTTGCTAAGAAACTTAAAAACGCTGACCCTGTTCATAAACTTACAATTGTTCCTCGTGGAATGGCATTAGGTATCACTCAGCAACTTCCAGAAAAAGATAAGCATACTTATTCTAAAGATTATTGGCTTGATGAGCTTGCAGTGTTTATGGGAGGAAGGGCTGCTGAAGAAATTATCTTTAATGATTTTAACACAGGTGCTAGTTCTGACATTGAAAGAGCAACAAATGTTGCAAGAGATATGGTTTGCAAATGGGGAATGAGTGAAAAACTTGGACCTATTAATTATTCATCTAAAGATGAGCATGTGTTTTTAGGAAAAGAATTTGGAAAAGCAAGAGAGTATTCAGAGGCTACTCAAATTGAAATTGATGCAGAAGTTAAAAAGATTATTGATAATAGCTATCAAACAGCAAAAAAGATAATTTTAGAAAATATTGATGCATTAAAAGAGTTAACAAGACGAGTTCTTGAAAAAGAAACACTTGATGCTGATGAAATTGATGAAATTGTAAATGGTAAAAAAGAAGTGAAAGATGAAAATACATCTTTAAATAATTCTAAAGATACTTCTAAAGAAACAAAAGAATAATAATTATGAAAAAAAAGATTGTACTAATTTTGGGTTTATTAGCACTAGCTTTATTTTTTAGATGTATTTTTAAACCTAAAGAGGTTTTATTAAATGAAATGCCAAATAAGGTAGTGTTTATTTTAGTCGATACGCTAAGAGCTCAAAACTTACCTTTTTATGATTATGAGTTTAATACCGCGCCTTTTTTAAATTCGCTTCAAAAAAACTCTATTCTTTTTAAGAACTTTTATTCTACATCTTCTTACACTGCTCCTAGCACAGCATCACTTTTTACTTCGCTTTATCAAAATGATCATGGAGTAAAACAAGGATTCGTTTATTCAAAACGAGATTCAAAGCTAAAGCTAAATCGAATTCCTCAAGATGTAGTTACTTTAGGAGAGATGTTTAAGGAATCTGGTTATAATACATTTGCAGTTAGTGATAATATAAATATTTCAGAGCAAATGGGATTTAATCAAGGTTTTGATGAAATGATTACTAATCAATATGTAGGAGCTTCAAAAGTTAACAAGATAGTTTTATCTTTAAAAGATAAAATTAATAATTCTAAAAAATCATTTTTATATATTCATTATATGGACCCTCATAGTCCTTATAATTTACAAAAAGCTTTTGCAAGAAAGAAAGGAGAAGGTAAAAAAGCTTTAAGAAGATACGATAGTGAAATTTCTTATGTTGATGATGCTATCAAAAAATTATATAAAGCATTTAAGTGGGATAAGGATACATTAATAATTTTTACAGCAGATCATGGTGAAGCGTTTGGTGAGCGAGTTAATCAATTTGGAAAAAAAGAAAGAGGACATGGTAAAACTTTAAATAGGGAGGTTATAAAAGTTCCTTTATTTTTTTATATGAAAGGTCTTACAAAGAAAGTTATTAATTTTAATGCATCACATGTTGATGTACTTCCAACACTTGCAAGTCTTTTAAATTTTCAAAAGAAAGACTATTGGAAAGGTGATGACTTAAGCTCTTTTTTAATTAGCAATAAAAAACCAAAAAAGCGATATTTGTATGCAGATCTTCAAGGTAAGGATAAATATAAAAAACCTGATATACATAGTGTAATTTTTAGTGATTATCATTATATTTTGACACAAAAAACTCAAGACAGAGCACAAAAAGAAGAGTTTTTTAGTTGGAAAAATGATAAGCTTGAATTAAAATCTAATATAGAATCAGATAATTATTTATTAAAAGATATGCGCTCTAGGTGTGAGGATCATTTTAATAAAAAATCAATTTTTAAAACGGAGACTCTTGATCTAAATTTGGACAAAAAGACTAGAGAGCTTTTATCGACTTTAGGGTATATAAATTAAGGTAGTGTTATTTTATGAAATCAAAAGTTTTAAGTGGTAATTATTTAAGTAATTATATTTTTCTTTTTATTTTTATTTTTCTACTAATTCCAAGTGATGCTTTTTGTTATGTAGGCCCTGGGGCTGGTTTTGCATTTATTGGTTCTGCTTTTGTGTTTATCTTAACAATTCTTCTTGCAATCTTAACGCTTGCGCTTTGGCCACTTCAGTTATTAATTAGAAAAATTAGAGGTAAAGGAATTAGTAAAAAAGCAAGAACTAAAAGAGTTGTTCTTATAGGGCTTGATGGGCTTTCTCCAAATCTTGCTGAAAAATATATAAAAGAGGGTTATCTTCCAAATTTTAAAGCACTTATGGAAAATGGTGATTATAGGCGTCTTGGAAGTACTATTCCGTCTATATCTCCTGTTGCGTGGTCAACATTTCAAACAGGTGTAAACCCTGGGGCGCACAATATTTTTGACTTTACGACAAGAGATAAGAGGTATTGTCTTCAAGAGCTTTCTTCTACAAAAACTGAAACTAAATTTTATAAAAAATTTGGTTTCATTAATAAAAGCAAAGCTTCTGTTAAACTGTTAAGAAAAAGTAAACCGTTTTGGACATTTCTTGGAAAGCAGGGGATTTTTTCAAATATTTTAAGAGTACCTATTTCTTATCCACCAGAAAAATTTGATGGAAATATTCTTTCATCTATGTGCACTCCAGATCTTAAAGGAACACAAGGTTCGTTTTTAACTTATACTGACAATAAAGAGCTTTTAAATAGAGCAACAGGTGGAACTTTTATAAAAGTAGAAGTTAAAAATAATGAGGTAAATTCTTTTATTGAAGGCCCAGAAGATCCGTTTAAGAAAGAAGGAAAAGTTTTAACTATACCTTTTAATGTTAAAATCTTAAAAGATGAAAATAAGGTTAATATTACGATTCATAAAAATACTTATACAATTGGAATTTCTGAATATACCCCTTGGGTTGAGCTTACATTTAAATCAGGAAGAAAAAAGATTTCAGGAATTTCAAAGTTTTGTTTAAGAAGCATTGAACCGTTTTTACTTTATGAAACACCAATTAATATAAATCCTGAGAAACCTGCGCTTCCGATATCTCACCCTCAAGTTTTCTCGAGTTATATTGCAAAACTTCAAGGACTATATGGAACATTAGGTTTAATGGAAGATACGTGGGGGCGAAATGAAAAAGCTCTTGATGATGAAACATTTTTAAAACAAGCTTATGCAAATCATGAAGAAAGAGAAACAATGTTTTTTAATGCGCTAAAAAATACTCCTCAAGGATTTTGTGCATGTGTGTTTGATACAAGCGATAGAATTCAGCATATGTTTTGGAGGTATTTAGAAAAAGATCATCCTTCGCCTTGTGAAGATAGAGAAAAGTTTGGTTCTACAATTAGAGAAATGTATGAGAAAATGGATTTTCTTATTGGAAATACCATGAAGAAGTTAAATAAAGATGATGTATTTATAGTTATGTCTGACCATGGTTTTACTTCATTTAGAAGGGGATTTAATTTAAATACATGGCTTGTACAAAACGGATATATGGTATTAAAAGACAAAAGCAAGGAAACAGATGAGTATTTCTTAAATGTTGATTGGACAAAAACTAAAGCTTTTGCTATAGGAATGGCTGGAATTTTTATTAATAGAAAAGGGCGTGAGTATAATGGAATAGTAGAGGATAATGAGCTTCAAGAGTTAAAAGATGAGATAAGTAAAAAGCTTTTAATGTTACTTGATCCAAAAACAGGCAAGCGTGCAATTCGAAGAATTTTTGACTCAAAGAAAGTTTACAAAGGTTTATATGCAGATGATGCACCAGATTTAATAATTGGTGCAGAGGATACATATAGAGTATCATGGGGATGCGTACAAGGAGCGTTAGAAAAAGAGATTTTCTCTGATAATACGAAGGCTTGGTGTGCAGACCATGATGTAGATCCTGATATAGTTGAGGGGGTGTTATTTTCTAATATAAAAATTAAGGAAGAGAAGGTAAATATTATAGATTTACCACTTAGCATATTAAAACTATTTGCTGTAAAACCTCCAAAGTATATGGAAGGGAAAGATATATTTTAGTTTTTACTGTATTGTGGATACTTAAAATTTTTTTACACAAAAATGTGCGTTTAATTAACGAATATATGAGATTTTTAACAATCATTTTTACTTGTTAATTTTCTCTTATCCGTTTGCCCTAAAGGGGCATACTTAAGCGAGCACGAAGTGTGAGCGACATAGGGCCAAGTAGACTAGTAATTTTGCGTAAGTAAAATCGCGAAGGATATTTGGTCGCATGTGAAATCCCCACAATGACAGCACCCCGAAGGGGTGTCCCATTTGTGATATTAATTATAATGGAGTGAGTATGTTTGGAAAAAAAATACAAGTTGAATCTTCTTTATACGAGAAGTTAAAGAAAGTAACGGATACTATGGGAGTTTCTGTTAATGAATTTGCGACAAAAGTGCTTGAGAATGAGGTTGATAAAATCTTAGGTGCTGCATCATCGAAAGATGCTAGTGATTTATCTCAAAGCGAAATTGATGCAATATCAAAGAAGTTAAAAGGACTTGGATATTTAGATTAATATCTAATTAATCAAATAAAGAAAAATCTTAAGTGGTATATTAAGTATGTTAGAAAAACTAAACAGTATTTTTGTAAATATTTTTAATTTTATATTAATTCCAGTAAGTAATTTTAGTGATGAAGTAAAAATATTGTATATTTCTATACTAAGCGGAATTATATTTTTATTAATTTATGGGAAAGTATCCAATCAAAAGGGGATAAAAGAAACAAAAAGAAAAATTATGGCAAAAGTGATTGAGGTAGCTCTTTTTAGACATAGTATAAAAGTTTGTTTAAATGCACAAGGAGCACTTTTTAAACAAGGCTTTAAGTATTTATCTTTTGCCTTGATTCCACTTTTAATTTTAATGGTTCCTTGTATCTTGATTATGGCTCAAATTAACTTTCATTTTCAAAATAGGGGGCTTTTAGAAAAGGAAGATGCAATAATTGAGCTTTCTCTGGATGATCCTGATGATTTAACAGAATATGAACTTAAGGCTTCAAGTGGTACACTAAGCCCAGCACTTCGCGTTGATGATGAATTAAAAATTATATGGAAATATAAGAATAATAACGGTACAAATTTAAAAGACAATGTAAATTTAGAGTTAACGTTAGATGATTTGTCATTAAATATTCCTCTTAGTATAAATGGTAAAAAACCAAGCCTTTTAACTTATTCAAGAGATTTTTTTGAAGGATTATTATTTCTATCAAAATTTAAAGTTTCAAAAGATTTTAAAGAGATTAAGAGCATTTCTATAAAGTATCCTAATGCTAACCAAACATATTTAGGAGTTACAATTAATTGGCTTTGGGTATTTTTAATAGTGTCAATTTTAAGCGGGCTTATTGCAAGCAAAGTATTTAAAATTGAAATTTAAGGAATAATATTTTTATGAGTAAAAAAAATAATTTATTATTTATTGTGTTTGATAGTTGTAGGTTTGATACATTTTTTAACGCAAAGACTCCAAATATTGATAGACTTGGAAAGAAAGAATGTAGGTATGCTTATGCATCTTGGACTATTCCATCACATGCTGTGTATATGATGGGAGCAAGCCCTCATACAAACGGGCGTGGCGTGTTTGCATCAGAAGTTTATAAGAAAGATTTTAAAAATTATGAACAAAGATTAAATATAGAAGGGGTGTCCTTTAAGAATTTTGTTCCTGAGCTTTCACTTCCTGCGTATTTAAGAAAGCAAGGATATAGGACAAATGCTCTTGTTTCAATGCCAGTGTTAAATCAAACAACGATTCTTAATAAGCACTTTGATAATTATGAGCTTATGGACGAGTATAATAATTTTGATGCAATATTAGATGAGCTTACTTTTTATGAAGATACTCCATCTTTTTATCTTTTAAATACTGGTGAAACTCATTATCCATTTACAATCCCTGGAGAAACTGTGAATGATAAAGAGTTATTATACGGTGAAAAAGGAGTATTTAGACATACTGATGACGAGAATTTTTGCCCTGATGTTTCAAATTTAAATGATGAAGAAATATCAAATACGTATTATTTTATGGATAAGATGGCAAAACTTAAAGCAAAGCAGCAAAGTAATGTTGAGTATTTAGATACTTTAATTGAAAAGCTTTATGATATTATACCAGAAAATACTCATATCATAATTACGGCAGATCATGGCGAGCTATTTGGTGAAAATGGCTTATTTGGTCATGGGCCAGTTTTTCATGAGAATGTATTTAAGGTACCTTTCATAGAAGGGCGTTTGAAATAGGGAATGTATTTACTATGACCAATCCTACTATTATTGATGGCACGTTTTTGGCAATGAAAAAAATAGAAGCTGTAAGAGAGCAAGTAGAGAAAATTTGTTCCCAAAGCCTTCGAGCACCAAAATTAGCTGTAATTTTAGTAGGGGATAATGAAGCATCAAAAATATATGTAAGAAACAAAGAAAAAAAAGCTAAAGAGTGTTTTATCGATTCTGAAACTATTATTTTACCTAGTGATGTTTCGAAAGAAGAATTAGAAGAAACAATTTTTAAGCTAAATTTAGATGAAAAAGTAGATGCAATTTTACTTCAGCTTCCACTTCCTCAAAATCTTATTTCTGATAGTTTTGATGAAAAATATTTTTTATCTTTAATTTCTCCTAGTAAGGATGTCGATTGTCTTACTTCATTTAATCAAGGGATGGTATTTAACGGTTCATCATCGATTTATCCTTGTACGCCTCAAGGAGTGTTAAATTTAATCGATTTTACGTATTCTGATCTTGATACTAGTATTTCTTTTGATAGCATAAAATCGGCGAATTTGGCTGGAAAAAGCGCTCTTATTGTGGGACGTTCACTCCTTGTTGGGAAACCTTTATCCTTAATGCTGTTAAATAGGAATGCGACAGTTACCATGGCACATTCTAAAACTCAAAATCTCCAAGATTTAGTAAAAGATAAAGATATCATAGTTACGGCTACGGGGTATCCAAAATTATTTAATTCTCAAAATGTAAAAGATGGAGCAATATTAATAGATGTTGGAATTAACAAGCTAGAAAATGGAAAATTAGTAGGGGATTTAGATTTTGAAAGCTTTAAAAATAAAGACTGCTATATTACGCCAGTTCCTGGTGGAGTCGGCCCAATGACGATAGCAAGTCTTATGGAGAATGTCGTTAAGTTATATAAAAATAGATAATTAATTTAGTTAAATTATTTGACTAAACGATTTCTTTTATTTTTTTTAATAATCTTTTTTCTATTTCTTCTTTTCCACTCTCAAATATATCGATATTCTTTTTACCGTATAGTCTAACTGTTGCTTCTTCATCTAGTAACTCTGATATTTTAATTCTTCTTGGGTTGTCACTATCAAGATTAAGCTGTTTTTTAGTAATATAGATAGCATTACCATAGTGGTTAACAACTATTATTGTTAAATCGACACCTTGAAATTTATATTCAAAGCAACATTGTTCTATTTCTTTATCTTTAGCGCAATAAACTTGTTTTTGAGCAGGATATTTATCAAATTTTCCATCATTATTTTTTAAACCTTTTACGAGGATTTCGTATATAACCTTAGCCCTGTCTTGTATTAAACTTTTATGTTCATTATTATCCCCATTTGTTCTCATGTTCTTCTTTTTTGTTCCATTACTTGGGGATTTAACTATAAAAGGCGGAACTATTTTTATAGGCATTTCAAATACTGATATTGATTCATTTGATATATTAGGTAATTTTATATCATTTAGATGCAAATCACCAAATGACCTAAATTCACCTTTTTTTAAATCTTCAGTAGGTCCTTTATGGTCGCCTAAAAGTTTTTTAATTCCTTGTCTTAATTTTTCTTCATTTGATAATTGAGTCATATAAATTTCCTTTTTTTATTAATTAGATTGTATGTAATCATTTATTTTGTCAGGTTGTATTCCCATTTTATCAACTATAAGTTTTAATATAGGGAAATCATTAGGATTTTCAATAAATTTCTTTATTATACTAGCAATACAATCCTCTACATTTTCATTACCCGAATATCCTGATTCTATTAATTTGTGATACAGTACTATAAGCTCTACAGTAAGAGGAGTCCTGTTACTACTTGATTCTTTTATTTGATTAATTTTAAATTCTAATTTTGACAACATTTCTAATAATTCATTACAACGTAGCTTAGTCTCTTTAATTTCGTAGTTATTTCTCGTTTTTGTATATTTAGCTTCTATTTCATTTAATTCATTTTCATAATCTTTTAAAACCTTATCTTTATTGAGCGTATATTGTTCTTTAACATTAGCCCCATTTTCTAGTAGGTATTCTACTAAATCGTAATTGTCTTCTACTATAGCTAAATAAAGTAAAGAAACATCTTGATGTTTATATCTATTACAATTAAGTTTTGCATTAATATCGAAATCTTTAATTTTTTCTTTACAATGTTTAATAATAACATCTAATAATTCTCTATTTGGACAATCGCAAGTTATGATATTGTATTTTTGTGAATAAGATTTCCTTTTATCATCAATAATTGGTAATACAAATTTGGTTAAACATGCAGCTACAAGAGATGAATCAATAGTTTCTGATGCATAAAAATGATTAACTTTGTTAATATTTATTAAAACTTTCATATATTCTTCTACTGAAGTTACTTTAATTGGTGTTATATCTTGACTTGTCTTATAATTATATGAACAATCAATATGGCTCGATTTTAAGTTAAGTAGAGAATAAATGATTGCATTTAGGTTTATATTTTGTTTTTTTGTAGGATCACCACCTAATTTTAAGAATTTATCAACATTTTCTTTATCTCTGTAAAAAACGTTAATTAGTAACATAGTATCGAGGTATTCTTGCATAATCTCTTTTGTTATAGGGGCGCAAATATTTTTTAAAAAATTATTTAACTTAATAATATTTTGGGCATTATTACTAATTTGAAAATCGTTAGGAATTTCAATTAAGCCACTAATATCGTTATCGATATAACATTTTCTTCCTCTTTCATTTGATACTTGAATTTTTATATCTCTACCTTTTCCATCAAAACTTAAATCATCGATATGAAATGTAATTATATAGTTTGGAAGATGTGGAGGAGTATCTAAAATCCTACTAATTTTTAAGCTTGTATCAGGGAAAAGCTCCTTTATCTTATTGATGAAGAATTCATGTCTTGGAACATGAAATCCGGCATAAACATTTACTTGTTCATTTTCTTTAGGATATTCACAAAGGAGTTTACTAGTTGTAGTGTCAATTTCCTGCTGACTAATTTTATATAAATTATATGAAGGAAATCTTTTTGAAATCATAGATTGTTCATATTTTGACTTGTCAAAATCTAAAAATATAGCTCTATCTTGTTCATAATAATTGCTTGTATATAATTTAACATTTTCTGTTAATTGATTGTAATCTTCCTTAGTTATATCATCAGGAATTTTTACTTTTCCTTCTTTAATTAATTTATTTAACTCTCTTAAATATCTTTCTGGAAGATTATCATATTCTTTACTATGTCCAGTATATAGAGCGCTTTTTAATTCTTCATCTTGTGTATTTTTATAAACTAAATTATGTTCTAAAGCGTTTTGGTGAGTCCTTTTGTAATAAATTAAATCAAGCATATATGGTTGATATGTGCTATAATTTTCATACATTCTATAATAAAGTAACCCTCTACTTTCATTGTAAGCATCGATTTCAATTTGTTCATTTTTTACGCTTATTGTATTTATTTCATTATTATTATCGCTATTTTGAGAAATATTAACAGATAATTCTGTATCTGTTTCAGAATATGTAGCATCTTCGTTTAAAGATTTATTGTTAATAAGTAATGTTTCATTATTGTTTTTAACCTCATTAGTATTGTCATTTATTATAAATTTATTTTTATACCTATGAGTTGAAATTTTTGTTTTATGTAGCTTGTCGTTGTCGTTTGTAACTATTGTGCTTTTAGCACTTTCATTACTGTCGGATTCATCACATAACATAATATTTGATGTCTTATCATTATTTATTGTAATATTTGAGTCGTTATTGTTGTCGTGTTTAAATTCTTCCTTAGATTCGTTTTGTTTTAAAACTGATATTGAGAAATTTTCTAAGTTATAATTATTATTAATAGAAATCGATGATATCTTTTTAATATTTTTATTATATTTTAATTCATTACTACTATTATCATATTTAGTATTTTGAATTGATATATTTGATAAGTCTATATTATTGTTTGTTATACTGATTGATAAATCAATTTTTTTATCACTAAAATGTTTTAATTGCAAAGAGCTCTTGATGTTATTCATAGTATTTCCTATTTAATTTTCAAAAAAGACAAAATATTTCTGATTGATTTAATGACTCATTACAATTGTTATGAGTAGAAGTGTAAAAAAGTAACAAAATATTGTTAAGTTTAATAATTATTCTTTTCCCAATCCTAGATAATTTTTAGGGTTAAGGAGATTAAGCGGTGTAAGAATATGTTAGAGAATATTCTATAATATAAAAAATGATCTTGAAATGGATTTATAAAAAGATGATTTGAATAACAAACAATCATATATTATCACATACAGTAAACATCTTTAATGCTGATATTGGTTTTTGAGAAATTATTTAAAATTTTATATGGTTGTTTTTATATTTTTCTTTTTATACTTATTTATAATATAAAAAATGAGCATTAAAGTTATAATAGCAAGATTAATTTTTGCTTCAATATTTATCTTAAAATTAAAGAGTTTTACTTTATAATAAAATTGTAAAATGTAATGCAAAATAATATGATATTATTATTTTGCATTACACTAAATGAAACTTATTCATCTGCCAGTTCCGATGACGATATTTCATCTTCTTTTTTCTTAGCTTTACTACTCGTATCAAATAACCTTGCAGTACTATCTTTTAAGTTGCAAGAAATTTGATATGCTAAATCTCTTGGTAATACGTTTATTTCAATCGGTGCTCCATTATAGAAGTGTAATAACCTATTACCTTCATTGTCTGTTCCTTCCAATGTATGATTAAAATTCTCTATTGCTTCTGTTAGTTTACTTAATTCGATATCTAATGATGTGATTAACTTATTCTCATCTTTACTTAATTCAGGATATATAGCAAATAAGTTTCCTTTTGGGTTCTCTTGGTCTACTATAGTTGCTGTATTAAATTTGCCATTTACGTTATTGCATATGATTAATCTTCTTCCGGTATCTTTATCAACAATTAAATATATATGACGGTTATTTGGATCAGTAGCTTTTAAGAATTTCTTCTCATCAATATTGAATATATCAAGATCTTCAACATTAATTTCTTTGCACTCAGCGTATTTAGTATTTTTGATAATCTTTATGGCATCATCAGTATCGATACTTTCTGGAATTGCTCTAAACACTCGGTGTGTATATCTCATAACAAATTTCTTGATTTGATCACTTAAGTCTTTTTTTATATTTTCATCTAGTGTTTCAACTATTTTAAGTGCAGTGTCTATCTGATCAGGTTGTAAATCAGAATTTTTTATCGCATCAACTAAATCGGTAATAGTACTATTTTTGTGTTCATTTACATATTTCAAGAGAAATTTTTGCGCTTCGGTAGGATTACCTTTACTTTCATATTTTTCTTTTAACATATCCCTTAATACGCTATATCTTATTTCTTCTCCAGGTATAAACTCTGTTGAATCGTTAATAAGAGAACCTTTTAATATTTTAAATACTGCATTTTTTGCACCTTTATTCCAAGTGCCTCCTGTAATATCGTTAAAAAAATCGACTAATCTACCATTGGCGATTTTGTTGCTATTATATTGTTTCATTATCCTGTATAGATCGTTAGTAAGTCCAGAAATAATCCTAGCTCCTCGTAAATCACTATCTAAAGCGTTTGCAAGCCCCTCTAGAGTTGAGTTTGCTAGATCGGTCAACGATTGCTTTTTTCCTTTTTTGGGGTCTGCAGCTTCACCTTGACACGATATTTTTACATTTCTTGCGATTATATACGATTGTTTAGAGCTTGATCCTTTAGTCAATTTTATTGCAGGTTTATTACCTTTTGATAATCCTTCAAATATAATCTCTAATCCAGTTGATTTAAACCCGTCAAGTTCCAAATCTGTTCCGCCTAGTGATTCGCCTAATAATACGAATAAATCTGGATTTGCTATGTTTCCAGAAAAGTCATATTCTTCTCCATTCACTGTAAATTTTTTTTCCATCTTAGACAATGAATGATTTATTCTAGTTAAGTCAGATCTGCTGTTTATAAAAACCATTTTCGTACCTGTGTCTAATAGTTCTTGCTGCTCTTTACTCATGCTATTCCATAAATCTACATAGTTGACACTTAACATTCCTTTTTCAGCAGGACCAGTAAGGGCTCTTTGTAACAACCTATCAAAATTGATAATAGCTTGCCTCAATTGATTCTTAGCAGCCTTAGAATCGCAACTATCAAGAGCCTCTTGGGCTTCTTTTACTTTTTTCTCTAATTCAAAAAAGCCCCATCTATTTTTAACGGTTCTTTTTTGTTCAGGATCAAGATTATCAATTTGTTCGTTATTTTGGCTTGTACTATTTGTTAAATCAAAGATAGCTTCTATTTTGGCTCTACCTGTAGCTTCTTCTTTTTTCGCAAAATTAGCTATTTCATTAGGTGTCCTAAAATTATTTTTTTTAGGATCGCCTCCATTTCCTTTTTGAGTTTCTGTCCCTGCTTCTGGTCTTGCGTTTGAATTGCTTGTTCCTGCTTCCATATCTTATCCTTAATATAAAAAAACAAAAATACTATTTACTTCTTCATTTTAGCATTAAATTTGCTAAAAACAAAAAGAATTTTTAATAGAAAACAATTATTTAGGGCTTAACATTAAAACCTTATAATGAATTATAATTAAATTATTTAGCATTACTACCAATATAAACTTTAATACTGTGTATATATTCTCTCAATAATTTATTAAATTCTTGTTCTTTAGGAGTTAATGTGTTGTTTTTATTATCTAAATTACTAGAATCTAATAAATCAAGATCTACAAAAAATACAAATTAATCAAAAAACCTTCACTAATTAATCATATTATCTAGGATTTTTGCTTCATATTTTATATCTAAAAATATCATTAAAATTAAGTAAATTACGCAGATTGAAGATTGATATCTTGTGTTTTAACTTCATATCTTTTGTACATAAGCTCTCTAATGTTGTAATTTATGCCTTTATTAGAGTTCTTTTTACTTTCTCTTGGATCTTTAAAAATAATATATCATTCTTTTTCTTTTTCCTCATTATTAAATAACGCAAACGATGATTGTTCTTTTTTATCATTTTCGAGATTTTCGTTTCCTCATATATCTTTTATTGCTAACTCATATTCTTCTATTTTTTTTATCACCAACAGAAATTTTAATGTCTTTTGTTTGCTCATTAAGATTTGAAACAGAAAAAGATTCCTTGTTAATAGTAATTTGAGGTGAATTACTTATATTTATAGAAGCATCGCTTTTTATAATAATTTCATCAGCTATATTTTTAAAATCCTTAAAAATATTTAAATATAATTAATTATTATAAAACCTTTTATATCTTACTCAAACCTAATTAAAATAACTTTTAAAAGAGTCTAAATTCATCGTTACGAATTCTTGGTTTTGCTTTTGAGCCACCATTCATATCGTAACATGAGCCTCCTGTTGGTTTCGGAGTAACTCCTACTCCATGATACCAAGTGTTACAACTCATACCAGGAAATGCGATAGTCCCAGAAAATAAATTGTATATTATAAAACTAATTTCCCCTTTATTGGCAACTGTTTCAATGTTGTTAAATTTTTTTGTTATGGTATTTGTTAAATTAAAGTCAAGATTATTGTTCGTCATGTCAAATAAAGTATAGCAAGTATCACCTTTATGCATCTTGACATTTTCTTTTTTGGCTTGATTTCCAATTGGCATATCAACTATATTTTGAACATCTATATTAAAAAATTCATTAGATAATTTTGGATTATTATCATATTCAACTGTACCATCTTGTTTTGTCTTTACAGGGGCATGAAGTAAATCATATCTAATTTTAAATGTTTGTCTATCGCCTTGAATAGGAGTTGTTATAGTATTATAAAATGTTGTTCCAATTATTGAACGAACTATTGCGTGATTACCAATTGCCATGCTTGGAATCATTTGACCATCCTCAAGAGGTCCTCCTTGGCACATACCTTCTGTATTATCTTCTAATATTGGTTTTACTCTGTCTTCATCAGCAAATGTTAACTTTTCTATTGGTTTTTTTTCAGCTATAAACATATTATGAGAACGTATTAGAGTTTGAAGAATGTAGTCTGAGTTACTTCGATTAAGAGTTATATTATTTAAGGCAGAAATGTTTCCAACACCAAAAGCATTTTTATTTTCAACAGCAGTATTATGAAGTTTAAACTCATCATCAGGGAGAACACCTTTTCCGTGGAGCTCAGGATCTGCTTTCATTCGTTTATTATCATATTGTTTTGACCCACCGACAGTTCCGTCTCTTCTTACGGTGTTCCAAGGAGCTTTTAGATGTTCTTCATCTTTATCAACTAACTTCTTTTTTACATTATCACCATATCCTGTTAGATAAAAATGTAAATTTTCTTTATCTTTATTTTCGGCAAAAAATGTACCTCCGTTTTGACCTTCAAAATCTGTCCCCCAATAATCTTTATTTGAAGTAATGTGAGGAATAACTCTAAATGCACCACGCCAAGTGGAGTTCTTATAAGCATCTTCAGCAGGTCTTATAGGAAATATTCGCATATAGCCGTGTTTACTTTGGCTTAAAAATCTTGTCTCAGGAACACCTTTACTTGGTTGAATTGCTCTTTCATTGTTAACATTTGTCTTCTTATCTTTTTTGTTATCAGTTATACTTTCTAACACTCTTTTTGATGTTTTATTACTCATTTCTTGTTGTTTAATTTCAGTTTCAACGGCAGATTTGTATTTAGAAAACATTTTTTGAGTAGTGCCTTCATCTAGATATCTACTGTAAAGAGGATCTTGACTCAATGTCGCAAGATAAGTAGGGTAATAATATTCAACTTTATCAGAAATAATCGTCCAAGTAGTGCAACCTTCTAAACATCCAAAAAGCACAGGAATCCATCTTCTAAATTTAGCTGGGACGCCTTCAATTCCAAATGTCATTCTACATCTTCCGACAACTCTTAAAGGTGCTCCCTCCTTAACTTTATGTATCTCGTAGCATCCTGTTAAAGGTTCTCCTGGGTCATTATTAAAATCTGCTCTGTTTCCCATTAATTTATTATAGGCATGATGTTCAAAATAACCACCACCATGATTACTATTTGCTGAGATTATATATTCACCTTCACCATCACCACAAAGAGGAATCTCGTAATAACTAGTTTCTCCACTAGTTAGTTTATTAATATCAAGTTTCTCCTGATCTAGCTTTTTATTGCACATCTTAAAATCACCATCTACAGCAATTTGTTCCTCATCATTTCTAAATTGTTCGGCGTCTTTATTTCCTAATACAAATGGTAATTTACTTTTTCCTTCTCTACTAGAAATTTCTGAAGTATCAGTATATTTCTCTATTTCTTCTCTTATTTTCTTAAATGTTTCTTTTTGTTCATCGCCTGAATTGTCAGCGATATTATTAATATCTAACTGTGGTCTAATATCAGAACTCTTTATAATATTAGAATTAAATTTTGAATTATTACCTAGATTTTTTTTTTTTAAATCTGGGTCATAAACAATCTTCTTTGGAAAAATACTATAGTCAATTTTTGAAGTATCCATTTTAAGACTTTTAGGCTTTACACCATTTTGACGCTGAGTAATATAATCCATAGGAGTTTGGTTTTCTAGAAGTCCAGACATTCCATTATAGGTTCCACTAAGTTGTTCCGCATTTACAATACTAGGACTAGAATTATACGAACCGTCTCCCATATCTGTGTAACCACATCCACATCCACCAAATAAAGATAACACTCCTTGTAGTATATTACGTGCAGCACATCTTAAGACGCCACCTTGGTTTTCACAGTTATTTGCGATATTTCCAAAAGCTATACCAAAAAAACTTAAATATTGTTGTGCCCATTGCATAAAGTTTGTAAGGTTATTAAATCCCATTCCTGAAACTAAATTTGATACTCCAGGAAGACTTCCGAAGCTACCTAATATATTATTAAAATTTAAATTGCCGCTACCTAGAAAATTTTGTAAAAGATTGCTTCCATAACCTCCAAATAGTCCAGTAACTAGTCCTGAGAAGTTACTAAGTCCAGCAAAATTACCAATACCAGTAAAAAAACTAGAAAAGTTTGACATTGAACCCAATCCACCAAGAAGTGAAGTTAAGTTTGAGATACTTCCTACGCTATTTAATAAATTTCCAAAATTTCCAAATCCTCCAATAATGTCTGATAAACTTTGTAAATTTTGAAGAGCTGATAATCCACCAAATCCATTTAAGTAGTTAAATAATGATACAAATCCGTCAACTCCACCAAAGTCAGAAAATCCATCAATAAAACTTGAAAGCTGACTTGCTCCTGCTATAAGGTTTCCACCTCCAAGTTGACTTAACACACTCCCAAGTTCGTTAATTCCAATACCATTTGCAAGTGATGTAAGATTGCTAATTCCACCAGCTCCTTGAATTAAATTTTGTAAATTTGAAAAGCCACCTGTAACATTTGTTAAAGAAATTAAATTTTCAACACTTCCAAGTCCACTTACTAGACTAGAAAGGTTACTAACTCCATTTATACTAGATAAAAAGCTCCCAATTTCATTAAATCCACCTAGACTTTCTGCTATTTGTGTAATTGCAGAAAAGCTTCCTAGTCCATTTATAAAACTTCCAAGGTCATTAAGTCCTACTTGATTTATTAAAGTATTTAAATTAGCAACATTTTTTACTGAACTCATTAGGGAAGGGAGATTTCCAATACCGTTAATTTGGTTAGCAAATGTGCTTATATTTTCTACTCCACCAATTGATGTAATAAAATCCCCAATATTACTTGGCTTTATTGTGCTAATAACGCTAGCAACATTATCTCTTCCGACGCCTTCAACAAATGTCTTAAAGTCTAATAGTGAGTCATTAAATTGAGTCCTTATAAATGTTGGTATACTTTTAGCACCACCTATGGAATCTACAAAATTTGAATAATTATTTATTCCTATAATATTAACAATTTGTTTAGCTTGCTTTTCATTATTTATTACACTATTAACTTCATTAATAGCTTCTTCTCTTTCTAAATTTCTTCTTGGCGGTATTTGAGAAAAATGATCATTTCTTTCAATTTTTGAATTATGCTTAATAACTTGTAATTTTGAATTTTTGGTAGAAACTGAATTATTTTTATGAACAGTTGACGTGTTACTTGATTTATCAACACCGATTTTAACATTTACTGCATCACTGAAATCATCAAATGCCTTTACATTATTTGTTGTAATTAATATAGCTAGTGTAAATACAAATGCTTTATTAAGAATATTGTTAAGCATATTTTTCATACTATATAACCTTATAATAATTAATTTAAACTTAAATTTTTTGATTTAGTAAAAAAATACTTAAGTTTTTACTAACATTATAATTAAGTTCACCTTCTTTTTTAAAATCATAATTTTTAAGAGCATTTACCCCGTAATGTTTTATAAAATTGTTTTTCGTAACAATTAACCTAAATGGTAAACACTCGATATTACTATCTTTTAATCTGAGTGAGAAAAAGTCTAAAAATTCCTCGCTATAATATTCAACTATATTTTTATCTCCAAAATAGTCTTTATTGATGATTTTATTTGCTGGTATATACTTAAGCACTTCTTTTGAAAGCAATAAATCATCAAAAATAATTTTAGAAGCTTCCACGTCACTATATCTGTCTTTAAAAGGATTTGCTTCTATTTTTGTATAACTTTTTTCACAAGTAGGAATATGAGGTGCAGAATAAAACTTTCTTATTGATTCTCTTGTCTCTTTTTCTAGTCTTGTTTTTTCTTTTTCAGTAAGTTTTTTAAGCACTTGTGCCTTCTTTTTTACCTCATTTGGATTAATATATGACATTTCTAAATTTTTTTCTTTTGAACGTACATGGAAAAGTACGTTAGGTATAATATTATAATTATTTGCTCTATTGTACTCACCTGGGTTTCTAATAAGGTCATTTATCGCATCTTTCCACTTTTTTTCTAGCTTTTTCTCATGGTTAGGCCCTTCGTAATCAATAATGATGCTATTTATACTATTTTTTATACTCTGATCTATTGTTTTGTTTTTTAAAGCTTGTATCTCTTCGCTCGTAAGTTCCTTATTAGCTGAATTAGCTAAATTATAGGACGAAAAATGAACTATTAAACAAAATAGTAATAATATTGTAAGCTTATGTTTTTTAAATGTTATAATCTTAAGCATGTACTAAATTACCATCGCAAAAATTAATAAAAATATTAATAATTGGTAATTCTTTCATTTTTATTATTTTCTAATTCACCTAAATAAAAAGATTTTTTGTTTATATATTTTTCTAATAGAGCCTTTCCTTCAAGAACTATTTCTCCTTTCTTTAGCCCGACAGCATATGAAGGGGAGAGAGTAATATTACTATAAATATCAGGTAGTTTGTTTATTATACTTAAATTTTCTCCTAATACCCAAACTTTAAGTCCTTCAAACTCATCATAAATTAAATCTCTATCACAATTATGACAAATAACGTAAAAATTCATTAAGTGTATTTTGCGTTTTAGACAAAAATCTTCAACTACTTCTTTTTGCTCTTTAAAATGCTCAAAATTATCACCATTTATAAATGCTTTTAAGTATAATACTTTTCTTAGCTCTTTTTCATTTTCTGCAAATGGTTCTTTCTCTTCTTGAATTTTTTTAACAGGTTCTGGTTGAGGTACTACTTCTTCAAATTCTGTAAAACCAGTATCTTTATTAAACTCTTTTTTTATTTCTTTTTTAGGTTCTTTTTTTACGACAAATCCTTCATCAAAAAAGCCTTTTGCCACATTTTTATTTAAATCACTTTTTTCCTCTCCAAAAGCAAATAGGGGAGTAATTAAAATGAAAAAAAAGATTTTTGATACAATATTATTCATATTATAAATAACCTAATGATTTTAATTCATTAATCGTTTTTTCATCCATTTTTAATGAATCATTCTTATCTAGTGCTATTTTGTTTTTTAATATTTTTGAATACACTTTTTCATATCTTTTATTTAATTTTTGAGTTAATTCATTATCGTTTAATTCATTATTTTCTAAAATATCATCTTGAAGATTGTATACTTTTTGATTTTGAGGTTTAGTTAGTAAAATCTCCTCGTCTTTAGTAGTTAACTCATAGTCATTTATAAGTTTATTTAAGTTTGTTGTGATTAAAGCTTTTTCTTGAAATTTTCTTTTAATTTCGCTTAATATGTCCGTTCTTTTTCGTTGTTCAAGGCCTTCTTCTTTTATAAGTGAAAAGCCAAGTGGGGTAGATTTTTCATTTTTAAGATTGTTTAAATCAACAAGGGTGCTAAATAAATCTATCGAGCTTACAGCCTGTGTAACTTTTCCTTTATATTTAGGAGCTTTTATAAAAAATGGAACATGGATTTCTTCGTTATATACATTAAAGCCATGCCCTTGATGACCTCTTTCAAAGAATTGTTCTCCATGATCTGCAAGAAATACTATAATTGTATCCTTATATAAACCTTTTTCTTTTAAAAAATTAAAAAGCTCTCCCATCTTATCATCTGTAAATTTTATTTCTCTATCGTATTTTCTAATTAGTTCTTGTGCTTTATCGTTATAATTACCTTTTATCTTATCAGTATAAATAGAATCATACTCTTTTGGTGCTTTGTAAGGATTGTGTGGGTCTAAGTAGTGAAGATAAAGGTAGAAGGGTTTATTCTTATTTTCTTTATTTCCTAAATATTCATTTAATAATTTATACGCTTCTTCATTTATTATATTTGCCTTTTGTCTATGTTTAAAAATATACTTGTCAAATCCTTGAGCATAACCAAATGCCTCTGAAAGCCAAGGGTTAGTTTGCACTGCCATAGTAAAGTAACCATTATCTTTAAAAAGCTCAGCTAATGTGTAAACTTTATCTGTAAGTTTTGCAGCAGATTTTAGAGCTTCTTCTCTGGAATTAGGTGGAGTCATTCCATGAATTGTTGGATAAAGCCCAGTAAAAATTGATGCCATTGCAGTAGGTGTCCAAGGAGCTGGTGAAAAAGCGTTAAGAAAACTTAAACTTTCATTTGCAAAAGCGTCAATGTTTGGGGTCGTGTTCCTTTCATATCCAAAATAACTTAAATGATCAGCTCTCAAGGTATCAACTAGAATAAAAATTACATTGTGCTTTCTAGGAGTTCTAGAACAAGATAAAAAACAAATTATTAATAAAGATATTATAATACATTTAAAAAGTCTTTTCATTTAACTATCCTTTAATATTATTATTTTTTTATTCTTTTAAAGAATAAATTCAAATGATACAATTTGCAATATCGTACAAAAATTTTGAGGTAAAATGAAAAATTATATAGTTTTATTAAAACAAGTTCCTGATATTAAAGAAATCGATGATAACGCTTTTAATAAAGATACTGGGACTTTAATTCGTACTAGGTTAAAAAATGTCATAAATGAGCTAGATGCTCAAGCCCTTTCTTTTGCCTTTAGATTAAGGGAATTAGAAGAGGAGGATAGTAATAATGAGAATAAAGGTCAAATTATATGCCTTTCAATGGGGCCAGGAAGTGCAAAAGAAGTTTTGATTTACGCATTATCAAGAGGTGCAACACAAGGTGTGCTTCTTTCTGATAGAGCCCTTGGCGGTGCAGACACCGTAGCTACGGCATCTCCAATTTCTGAAGCAATTCTCAAAATTAAAAATGATTATTTTAATGGAAATGATGATTTTTATATTATTTCTGGTATGCAGTCAGTTGACGGTGATACAGCTCAAGTCCCTGCTCAAATTGCAGCCGCGCTTAATATTCCATGCATTCCATTTTTAACAGATCTTTTTAAAGAAAATAATAAAATTATTTTTAATGCATTAACAATAAATGGTGAAATAAAAGTTTCACCAATTAAAACGCCTTGTGTTTTAACTGTTGCAAAGTATGAATACAAACTTTATAAAACTTTTAAAGATTCACGAATTGCTACTAGGAAAGAAACAATGCTTTTTGACGCTTCTAGTATTCCTAATACAAAATTTATGGGATTAAATGGTTCAAAAACTCAAGTTGTAAGAGTATTTGCTCCAGATAGAGTTAAGAGAAAAAGAATAAAAATTAGTAATGTTAATAAACTTTGTAGTATTATAAAAGAGTTAATAAAGAAAGAAGATGGAACTAGCATTTTTACTAAAAATTCTGATTATAAATTAATTAATGAAAGAGAAAATGTATTTGATAGATCATATGAGGGGTTAGAAGCTGATAAAGAGTTATATAATAAAGTTTATTATGCACTTACTAAATTAAATATTAAATCGTTAAATGATATTACAGAAGATATTAAAACTGACATAATTAAATTATCAGGATTAAATGAAAAACAATTAAGCGAAGTCATATCATCGTATAATGTAGATAAAAATAAATACTCAGGTGATGTTTTTTGCGTTGCAGAATTAAGAGATGGTGAGGTTGCAGAAGGCTCGCTTCAAATTCTAGGCAAGGTAAACAAATTAAGTAGAGATTTAAAAGTTAACGCTTGTGTAATTCTTATAGGAAATGATGTTAATGATGAAGCAAAAAAACTAATTAGCTATGGAGCAGATGTCGTTTATGTAGTTGATGATAAAAAACTTAATGTGTTTGATCCGTTAATTTATAAAGACATTGTTTGTAAGCTTTTAACAAAATATAAACCTCAAATAGTTTTGTATTCTGCAACTTATTTTGGAAGAGTCCTTGCGCCACTTGTTTCATATAACTTAGATTGCGGATTAACTGCAGATTGCACATCTCTTGATATTAAAGATTATTCAAAGAAAAACGAGCTTGCTATTTTAATGCAAACAAGGCCGGCGCTTGGGGGGAACATTATGGCAACAATTTGCACTAAAAATTCTCCGATGCAAATGGCTACAATGAGAGAAGGAATTGCTAAAGCACTTAATAAAGATAACGATAGGTCTGGAAAAATCATAAATGAGGATGTAAACGTTGATTATTCATGTAAAAGTTTTGATGTTATTAAGAGTGATATTAAAAACGTTAATAAGGTTAATTTTTCAAAAGACATTATCCTTGTTGGTGGTAGGGGACTTCAAAATAAAGAGAATTTTAAAAAATATATCATAGATGCTTCAATAAAAATGGAAGAAAAGTTAAATTGTAACACCTCTTTTGGAGCCTCTCGTGCAGCAGTTGAGCAAGGATTTACTCAAAGAGCATATCAAATCGGGCAAACAGGAACGGCCGTTAGTCCTAAAATATATATTGCTTGTGGAATAAGTGGTGCAATTCAGCACACAATTGGTATTCAAAATTCAGGAACTATTATTTCTATAAATAATGATCCGAATGCGCCAATATTTGAAGAATCTGATTATTATTTAGTTGGGAATGTTAGCGAAGTAATTGATAAGATTTTAGAGGAATTTTAATATTTATGAACGATAATAATAATTATTTAAAAACAAAAGTACTAGTAGTAGGAGCAGGTGTCGCAGGACTTTCTTTTTCTATTGCATTAAAGAAATTACAAAAAGATATTGAAATATGTGTAATAGATAAGTCAGAAAATGCCGGGAATCATATTTTATCTGGCACTTTAATAGATGCTGATACTCTTAATGACTTTATTTGTAATTATATAACTAATATTGATGAAGATGCTCCTTTATTAAAAGAGACTATTAAAAATAATGTAAATAAGGAAGGTATTTTATTTTTTCCAAACAGTAAATTATCAATCGATTTAGTAAAGCTTTTAAAGATTTCTTCAAAATTTTATTCTCTATTTGGTAAGATGCTACATAAGGAAAAAAACAAAAAAGGTGATTATATAGTTTCTCTTTCTTCGTTTGTAAGAGCCTTAGAGGATTATGCATTAAAAATTGGAGTAGAAGTTTATCATTCCTTTAGTGCAGAAAATTTATTATTTAGTGATGATAGAAGTTTTGTTAGAGGTATAAAATTAAAAAATCAAGGTTTGGATAAAGATGGTAATAAACAAATAAATTATAAAGAAGGAGAAGAAGTAGAGGCCGATTATATTATTTTAGCTGAAGGCGCAGATGGATTATTGACTGAAAATCTTGTAAGAGAAGCAAATCTTAAAAGGACAACTCCACAAATTTTTTCAATTGGAGTAAAAGAAGTAATAAGTGTTACAAAAGAACAATATGAAACTTTTGGAAGAGATAATGTTTTTCATGTGCTTGGATACCCACTATTTAATTTTACTAATTTAAATATGTTTGGAGGGGGGATTTTATATCCAGTTAATGAAAATGAGCTAGCAGTTGGTATGATTGTAGGGCTTGATTAT
>CAKMMH010000002.1 GCA_927798255.1 uncultured bacterium
AATTAAAAAATGAGAAGAGGCGCAAAAAAGACAAGGCATTCGAGAGAACGTGAGCTGAAGCTGTACTAGCGTACAGCGAGGTTTGCGTTACTCTCGAATAACACCGTATTTTTTGATGCATCTTCTATATAAAACAAAATCCCATTTCAGCGAATTAAAAAATGAGAAGAGGCGCAAAAAAGACAAGGCATTCGAGAGAACGTGAGCCGAAGCTGTACTAGCGTACAGCGAGGTTTGCGTTACTCTCGAATAACGCCGTATTTTTTGATGCATCTTCTCATTTTTTTGAGTATTTTCTATCAAAGATCTGCACCTCTCCATCATCCTTTATCTTACCATTAGCTTCAAGGTGTCTTAATATTCTGTAAACAACAGCCATATTTTGATTTTCATCGAGCTTAAATGCGATATCTTCAAGAGATTGTGGAGTACCTTCTTTTTCTAAAAGACTTTCAATTTTTAACTTTAAATCTAAGATTTTTGCTGCAGCTTTTTTACCAGCCTCAACTCCAGGTTGGTGATATGCGTTAATGTTAATAAGTGTTGCATAAAAGCCAACTGTTCTTTCAAAAAGAGCTATAAGCATACCAATTGTAAATGGGCTTAACTCTTTAATTGTAATTGTACAAGATTTTTTACCACCTTCTGTTAAGGCGATTTGAGTTCCTTGGTAAAATCCAAATAAATAATCACCAGAGTCTACATTATCTTCAACTTGGAATTTACACATTTTATCAGTACTTGCAACTGATGCTTTTGCAGAAAGAACTTCTATAAAAGTTACAAAAAAATTATCAAGTCCATCTCTTAATTGTTGAATATAAGCGTGTTGGTCAGTAGATCCTTTATTTCCATAAACTGAAATTCCTTGATATACAAAATTACCATCTCTATCTTCTTTCTTTCCTAAGCTTTCCATGATTAATTGTTGTAAGTATTTTGAAAAAAGCTCAAGCCTATCTTTGTATGGCAAAATTACCATATCCTTCTTTCCCTTTCCATCCCCGGCAACATACCATACCATTGATAAAAGCGCTGCTGGATTATTTGAAAACTCATTTTTCCTTGTAAGAGAATCCATATATGCTGCACCAGCTAAGAACTCATCGATATTAAATCCTTGAAGTGCGGCAGGTAATAATCCTACGACGCTAGTTTCACTTGTTCTTCCACCAACAAAATCCCACATCGGAAATGTTTGAAGCCAGTTTTCACTATGTGCTGTTTTATCTAAATTACTTCCTTCACATGTTACTGCTACAAAATGTTTAGTATAATCAAGATTTGAATCTTTAAGTGCCTTTTCAGCAATAAGCATTCCATTTCTTGTTTCTTTTGTCCCACCTGATTTTGAAATTACAACACAAAGTGTAGTCTCAAGATTAGGAATTTTATCTAATGTTTTTTGCATTCCATCAGGGTCAGTATTATCAAAAAAGAAAACTTGCATCTTGTCATTTTTTGAAGTAAGCGCGTTACTTAAAAATTGAGGGCCAAGAGCAGAACCACCAATACCAATAAGAAGCAAAGTATCAAAATTTTTACCTGTCGATGATACGATTTTTCCACTATGAACATTATTTGCAAATTCTTTTATATCTTTTATTGTTTTTTCAATACATTCCTTTATTTCATTATTTGGAGCTAATGATGGAGTCCTAAGCCAATAATGCCCTACCATTCTATTTTCATCATAATTGGCGATACTTCCACTTTCTAAAGCTTGCATATCTTTAAAAACTTTTTCAAATTTCTTTTCAAAATCTTTTTTAACTTCTTTGTTTATTCCAATATTTCCTAAATCAATTGAAAATTCAGTTTTATTATCAAAATAAAAATTTTCTTTAAATTCAATCCAATTTTGGCTCATGAATGACACTCCTTTTAAATAATTTTAAATTTATTAGATTTTATCAAAGTGAGGAAAAAAATGCTATGGGGAAAAAGAAATGTAAAAGAAACAGATATATATAAAATTTTAGGTATAAAAGAATATTATGATACTTACATCTACACTTACACTTATCTTATAATTTACAAATCTTATAATTTACAAAGTTTGCTAGTATAAACTTTTGAAATATATATTATGCCCAAAAATAAGATAATTTCTAGAATACATTTTTACTAGTTGAATCTATAAGAATTAAATATTATTTTTTACCTTTCTTAGAATTATCCTTTTTACCCTTCTTGCCATTTTTTGACTTATCACCAGTTTCTTCTTCTTCAGGATTGATTTCTTTAATTTCTTCACAAAGAACATCTCGTTTTACGACACCTTGACAATCCCCTACTATATTTTCGCAATCTAGTTTTATAGAATCTTCTATTTGTTTTCTTATTATGAAACTACTTGATTCTAAATCTGTTTTTAATTTTTTATATTTACTTGAAATACATCCACTAAAACTTTCATGCTCAAGCTTACATTCACTTAAAATATCACCTTGCTTTTCAAGTAACATATAATTTAAATTCTTTTCTGCATCCTCTTTTTTATCACCTTCTGCAACAATAACTCCCCAATAACTCTCTCTTACTTTTTCCTCTTTTAATTTTTGAGGAATCTTCTTTAAAATCTCTCTATTCTCTTGTTTATAACTAGCATCATGTTTCCATTTATAAAAAACTGGAGCTTTACATATAGCTTTTGCATGCGCATCAAAGCTTACACAAAAATTAATAAAACAGCTTATTATAATTATAATAAATATTTTACTATTCCTTGCCATGATTATAAGAACGTATTAAATCAAAAAAAACTTAAGTATTATTTATAAATTGTCGAAAATATACACTAAAGGTTTATTAAGGTACAAAAATTTGGTAGTTCAAAATAAAAAAACATCATTATTAAGCATAGTTATACCTGTTAGCGCAGATATATTACAAGAGAGCATAAGACTAGTTAACAATAAAAATACAAGGATTGAAAATCTTGCTATTTGTGCATCACAAGATCCTGCTCTTGTTATAGAGATATTAAAAAATGCTAACACTTCATTCTTTTCTGGTGGAAAAACTACCACAACTTCTGTAAGGTCAGCATTAACAAGATTAGGTGGTGATACAATTAATTCAATCTTAACAGGACTTCAAAGCAGACCTGAACCGGAAAATGAAAAAGTTTTTGAAATATTAAATCTGTATAGAGATAAAAGTAAAAGAGCATCAATTATCGCAAGAATGTTCTCGGAATCAATAAACAAGATGATAGAAGAAGAGTGCCTTGCATCAGGTTTATTTTTGTATTTAGGTTATATTTTAGCAATTATGTCTTTAGGAGAAGATTTTGTAAAAATAGCAGAAAATAATTCTCAAGCAACATTAAAATTTAAATTAGCAAAAGATTATAATATAGATGTTGAACAAGCATCTCGCGATTACTTAATAAAACAAGGCATGCCTGATATGATTATTTCAGGATTAGATAGAGATAGTATTGTTAAAAATGATAAAAATAAATCTCTCTTAAAATCAATTGTTTGGTCTGCTTACGAATTTATTGAATATTTTGATTCAAACAAGTGGGGAAAATTGGCACCAGGACAAATTTTATCACCTAAAAGCCCTATTAGAGCGCTTCCTTTAAATGAAACTCAATATAGAAAAATTTATGAACGTGCAGCTGGTTATTTTATATCAAATCAGCTTTTAAATATGACTAAACTTAAAAGTCGTCAAAATGCTGCAAAAGAAGCTCAAGAACAACAAGAAAATGCTGAAAAAGAATTTGAAAATGAATCTATTAATCAAACAAAAACAATTATTGATTCTTCTTTCCAAAATGAATTAAATGAGCTTTTAGGTGCTATTAAAAAAGATAAATTTAAACTTAAACAAGCAAAAGATGAACCTATAAAAGAAGCAAGAAAAAGTTTTGAAGAGCTTAACATAACAAAACCAATAGATACTTATTCTGAAGAATCAAACAAATTATTAAGAAAAACAGAGTTACTTCTTAATAATATAAAAACAAGTGAAGAAGCCATTAAAAAAATACTAGAATTATTAGTTGATAAAGGACCATTTGAAAAAGCTTGCATTATCGTAGTTTCTGACGATAAAGATGCTGCAATAGTTGCTTGTTCTAGAGGACCAATTGGAAATGGGCAAAAAATATCTATCACAGACTCGATATCACCTCTAGCGCAAAGCTTTTCAAAAGTTCAATCTTTTGGAAATAAAGAAGGAGCAGAATCTCCTTTTAGAAGTAAATCTTTTGCTATTACTCCTCTTGATGTAAATCACACGACACCTGTTTCATTATATGCAGATTGCGGAGATAAATCTCTAACATTTGAAGCAAGAAGAATTTTTAGAAATATTGCAGATATTTTAAATCAAAGGCTTCCTGCCCTTGCAGGTGGTATTCCTATTGAAGTTTCTGTAGAAGATGAAGAATAAACTTTAAAACATATTAATAAAATGTTTAAATACTGCAGAACCAGCCCAAAAAGTACCAATAGAACCAAGCAAATTTGTAAGTGCTGCAACTAGAAGAATTTTACTTAATCTATTTTTCCACCACCCTTTAAGAGTTGTTAAATCATCAGATACAGTTTCGAAATCCTCTATGGTTGGTTTTTTAATCCAAGCCTCTATAAGGCCTGCAAAAATCCCTACACTAACTGTTGGGTTAAGTGCAGTAAATGGTGCTAAAATAGCAGAGGCTAAAATTGTTATAGGATGTGCTAAAGCTAAGCTTGCACCAATTGCAGCAGATATTGATTTTATGAAGAACCAGCTTTTTAACATCTCGGTGGCATTTGAAAAATCTGCCTTGCAAAATCCAATAATTATCATCAAAACAACAATTACTGGTATTCCATATTTTAAAAATTTTACAAACTTACTTGGAGGTGGAAGCGTTTCAAGTGGAGCTAAATTAGTTTTTTTAAAAATATGTTTTTTAATCCCCGGAGTGTGTCCCGCTCCAATTATAGCAACAACTTTTTTTCCAGGACATGTTCTTAGTTTTTCTGCAAGATACCAATCCCTTTCATCTATAAGACTTGTTTTAACTTGAGGAAATTCTTTTGAAAAATCTGAGAGAGCACTTTCTAATGCATCTTGTGATTTTAATTTTTCAATATCTTCTGATTCTATTTCTTGATCTTTTGCAATTCCAAATAAAATAGAAAAAAAAGTCTTAAGCATTGTAAAAAAGCCTAAATTTCCCCACACTCTTTTTAATGTGATTTTAATTTCTCTATCAACAAGTGCTATAGGAATATGAAGTTCATCTGCAACGCGTGCAGCTGTCATCATCTCAGTTCCAGGTTTCACTTTTAATTTATCACCAAGTTTTTTTTGAAAAGAAGCAAGCATAAGCTGAGCTATAAGAACATAGAATTTACCCTCTTTTATAACTTTTATAATATCTGTCTTTTTCCATCTATCGGGGTCTTTTAGTGACTCATATCTCTTTTCGCAAAGCTCAATAGCAACAGTATCTGGCATAATTTCTCGTATGGTACTCTCTGCTAAATCTACACTATTTTGACTTATATGTGCCGTTCCTATTAAATAAATATCCTTATCATAAAGATGAATAATATCAACATTATCTTTGTATTTTTCAATATTTTGATTGCTTAAATTAAGTTCTGTAAAATCTGTCATTATATAACCTTTGATATTTTATTTTACAACTAGTTTTTTTATTTAACTTTTCTTATTAAATCCTCTGTAACATCAATAGCATTTTCGTTATACACAACGACACCTAAGACTAAAGAGTTCTTATCTAACACTAAATCTATATCGTTATCTTCAGCATATTCTCTTATTACATCAACTACCTTTTTGATTAGTATTTTATTAGTATCTTTGAATTTTTTTTGTAAACTTGACTTTGAATCATCAGCAAATAATCTTAAATCTCTTGAAGCCTTTTCAAGTTCTAACCCTTTATTTTTATCATTTGTCTTAATATACTCTTGCTCTAATTTTTTAACTTTTTCAGCTCTCTTTTCATAATCTTTCTTTGCAGCATCACTTAATTTCTCGAGTTCTTCTCTTTTAATTTTGGCTTCAGTTGTCGAATTTACTACTCTATTTAAATCAACAATTGCAACTTTGTATTCTGCGTACACATTACTTACCGACAAACAAAACACTACTAATAGAAAAATACATTTTAATTTGAACATACAAAAATAACCCCTTCTAAAGAATTTTTAATTTTATTTCTTTACAAGGGATTATGTTAAAAGTTTATGAAAGATATTGCAAGGGGCTTACGCGATAGGAACTAATTTGTCCCCCTCAAGATAATATTTATGAACATGACCTTTTTTATCCATAACTTTTACACTAGGTTTATTTTTTACGACATTATGCTGAGTTATGTGTAATAAATCGTTAGTATTAACACCTCTTTGATTGTAAATCGAAACGCCTTTTTCTTCATCACCTCTTAGAGATAATGTTAATTCACCATTTGAAGCTGCAAGACCAATTTTTAATGCATCATCCTTAGTTACACGAAGTGAAGCTGTTACAGGCATTGGCGCGATTTCTGCTCCTTCTTTTTCAGCTGCATTTCTATCTTCTAAAGTTATTCTATCTGCTGATATTACGTATGCATTTTGAACAATTGGAACTATTGTTGGCTTTTTGTTTACATTTGAAATCCAATATACATCAACTGAAGTACCAGCTTGCAACCAACCCTCAATTGATTTTGTTGGTGATAATGTGATAGTTACTGCTCTATATCCTGCAGGAATTTTATCAATAATTTTATTCGTAGATACGCTTTGATAAACCTTATCTGTAGAAATAGCTTGTCCACTGTATAATGTTTCTTTACTATATAATCCAACAATTTTTGAATAATCAGTTACTGCATTTGAAGCGTATTCTGCAGGGATTTTCTTTTTAGTTAATAAATTAAATGAAATCTTTGTCCTAGGTTCAATGTTAATAATAGGAACTATAATTTCTACTAACTTTTCTTTTGTTATTTCATGATTGACACTAGCATAAGCATTACTTACTAGTTTTAAAGAATCTTTCTCGTCAGATTCTGACATTTTAGAGTAACCAACGACAAGAATAATTAATCCAAATAAAAGAAAAACAGAAATTACCATTAAAATAATTAAATGTTCTCTTTGTCTTCTTTTTACTTGACCTAAATAAAAAGCTGGATAATTACTGCCTATCATATTGAACTCCGTATTAAATAAACCTTTTTGCTTAGCGTGTGTATAAATCAAACAAAGTGAGATATTTGATTCAATAATAAATAAAAAAGCTGATAACATATTAGAATTAAATGATATTTTATTAAAAAATCTCCGATATACTCCCTTAAAATTCATATTTTTGCTTAATTAGTTAAATTATAATAAAATTTTTTAATCGAACGCTGTTTATTTTTAAAGCTATTTTATAGAGATTTTAAAAAATGAAAAAAGTTATATTTATAATATTGTCACTTATTTTAATGAGCTGCACAAAGTCATCAGACCATAATCATTCATCGTCAGTAGATATCTCAAGTGATTCACCACATCAAACAGTTGCCGAATACGGAACAAAAAGCGATGAAAATGGAACATTTAAAGTAAGCTTTACTATTTCACAAAATATTTCAGCATTTCAATTAATTACAAGGTGTAATTCAGAAGAAATCGGGGTAGATAATGTAGTATCCCCAACCGGAGAAGTTATTTTTAGTGCTAGTAACTATTATAGTGATTACCAAACAGACGGAAAACAATTTCAAAAAAATATAAATACATTTAATTTTCCAGTATCGACAACCTCTTCTAACCTACAAGAAGGCACTTATACAGTTACATATAAACTGCGTTCAGGAAAAGGAAGTAAAGATGCTAGCTCGGCTTTGATTGTAAAATCAGATTCAAATAAATCAAGCGGAGTTTTAACATTAAATGTTATTTTTGCGGGTTCTGTTGCAAGCAGTACAGAAATTATTAAGGCTATCAAGAAAGCGTTAGATACTTACTCAATACCTACATTAAATAAAGCAGGAATTGCAGTAAATGTTAATTATCATTTATTCCCAGATATACCTTCTGTTCTTCCTGACCCAACTGAAGGTAGCTCAGTATATGAAAGCGTTTCTTCGAGTCTTCCAACAGGAATTAATCTTTTTATGGGAGCTGATGTTAAGAATATGAAGAACGATAAAGGGCATAGTGGACTTAGCGCATCAGTTCCAGGTCCAGTACTTCCGACATCAAAATCTGCAATCGCATTTAGCTTAAATAAAGCTGTAGGAGACGATGGCGAATTTAACGGAAGAGGAAATAGTAATGTTGATAATGATGAAAAAGATGAAGATGAGGGAGATGAAATAAGATTATTCTCTGATTCAATAAGCCATGAAATTTTTCATTATTTAGGTCTTAGAAATTCTGTAGAGTTTCAAGGAAATGTTGTCACTTGGGGAGATGGGTTAAATTCTGAAAAATGCGTTGATAAGAATCGCTGCGAACAAGTAAAAAATGCAAGAGAAAATGTTATGTACCCTTATCCTATTAGACATATCGCAACTGGCGATGACTATAATTATTATTGGTTTGTTAGAAATATAGTATCATCAGACCAAAGAATGGTAGCAAATAAATGGGTTGGCGTTAATTAGTTATTTGCGGTGAGTTAAGATTTAGATATCAGATACCTGTATACTGCAACCATATTTCTGAAGCCAGATTCCCGCAATCAGATGCCTAATTTCTGGTTTCAGATTTCTTAGCTTCAGTTATCAGATACTAGCCTACTGCTACTAGATTCTCACAGCCAGATTCAAAATTTTTAAAATTTTTTTACTTAAGAATCTTTATCCTTATAAAATTTATGAAAAGGTTGCCGACATTATGTCGGTTGGGTTCAACAATAAAAATGAGGAGTCCAATATGGATACTTCTACTGCTTAAGGAAGTGGCAACCAAGGTCGTTTACTTTCCTGCATTCTGTTTTCTCGTCTAGAGCGTCGCTGTTTTTGCCCTTCATTCGGTCCTTTTGGCCCGAATGAAAATTAAAATAAACGACGCTTTTAGTGACAAGGGGTTCACTTTCCGCGAGGGAGTGTTCCTGGTTGTAGTATTGGTTACTAGCGGAATTAAGACATTTCTCAGCAACTGGTTGGGGTCACTTGTACCCGCCTGTATTGGAGCAACGGTTACGGTTGTTGCCCTTATAGGCGCACCGGAAATAGCGGTTTACTTCAACTTGAAGCACCTGAACTCCAAGTTGAGGAATCGTCCTAACAGTTTTAACCGAATACTCCGCGAGAGATTTTCTTTCGCGAATACTTTTTTTCTTAAAATATTTCTTTTATAGCCCCTATCCAATCTGTCATTAAAAAACCTAATCTTTCAACAAGTAAAGACAATCTTGCCATAATAGTAGAGCCAAAAAATGCACCAAAACAAATCATCATTAAATAACGTCCAAGTTTCGATATCCCTTTTGATACTTTTGATTCTTGCTTGATTGTAAAAAAGAAATAATACATTACAGATAAAAGCGTTATTAAAAATACAATATTATTAAAACTTTGAAGATAATTTACACTTCCTTCTAAAATAACAACAAGTGGCTTAAAACTACTTACAATCTGAGGAATGGCTTGATTAAAAAAACCTTTAAAGGCTAAACCACCACTTACTCCAAGAGATAATCCAATAACAAGTTTTGCAAGCCACGCATGTTTTTTTGAATAAATAAAATAATAAAATAATCCCAAAATAATAGGTATAATTAACAATAAAAGTTCATAATTATACTCTTTCGAAATCGTTCCGTCTGGATAAGTTACGATATCTAAGCCGAATAATGGATAGAAAACTTTAGGCCATAAAAAATTTTTAAAAGTAAGAATAACACCAAGCGCAGCCGAAATTCCTATAAAAAGATGCTCAAAAAATCTATAAAACACATTTTCTTTTATTAAAAAAGAAAATATTGCAAGCGTTGAAATACCACCTATAATTATTATTAATAAATCAAAATAACTCTTTTCCATTTTATTTTACCAAATATTTTTTTAATTTTGTAAAATTAATATTTCCTAATATAATAAGGATTACTATTAAAAGCTGCGCAACCCCTACCCCTGTGTTTAATACAGAAGCTTCCTTATTATTTCTTTTGTCATATTTGTTATTTAACAATTCTTCATACGCACTAGCTCCTGCGATTCCACCTATAAGCCCATCTATTTGGCCAGAATCTAAATATATATGAGACTCCGGAATTGTAATAGATGAGCAACCATGTCCAAAAACAGGTCTATAATCTTTTGTTTTAAAAAATTGTAAATATGTGTCAAAAACACCTGTTAAACTTGTAAATTGCCCCAAAAAGATGATGTCATTAATTGTTCTTAATGCATCAAATCTTGGAAAATCTTTTAAGTCATTTCCTTTAGCATCTTTTGAAAATAATTTTTGTAAATTTTTTGATTTTGGGATAGCTTGTAAAAGCAAACTTGCTCCAGGCCTAAATCCCAAATTTATCCAGTCTTTTCCATATTCCCAATATTCACCATCTATTTCCTTTTGAAGATTATTTGCTACTTCAAAGGCAAGTGACTCTAAAATTGGTTCTGCAAGTGTGTACATAGAAAAAAGTATTATCGGAATTCTTTTTCGCATAAGATGCTCTATTACAACTTTTGCTTGATAAAGATTCTCCGCCTTTGATTGAGGTCCAAAATCAAGGGCAATAAACGCATAACCTGTATCCTCAAGAGAATCTACTTTATTAAAAAACATATTAACAGAGCTACTAGGCGCTGGCTTTAAAGTATATCCTGTAGTAAGTGGAAATATTAACGATATGATTAAAAATAAATATATGAATCTTCTAGTCTTACCTTGCATCTTTAATTTTTCCCTCCTTTTTCATGTCCTTCTAAAGAAAACCACATTCTTAATGCCATAACAAGTCCTGCAATAAAAGCTCCAAGCGTAATGGCTCTAAAAGCCCCAGTGCTTGGCACACTTAAAAGCCATAATCTTAATGAAGGAAAACCATTCCAAATTTTAACCCCAAATGGCACTTGCCCTAAAATTACGATTAGCGCAGAAAGCATCATAAGAAACGATTCAAAAGATTTAATTTTAAACGCTTTAAATGCAGCTGTTGCTACATAAAATCCTAAAAGTGAAAACATTGACATCACAAGAGGGTTAAAAAACCCATCAAAACATATTAAATAAAGCTTTTTAATTAACGAATCTTTATTTTTATATTGTAAATATTCTCTATATACAATTGATAAATTTCTTAATCTTTTAGATAAATTTAAATTATATTTTGTACTATGATAATCTTTTTTAATATTATCTTTTGATTTTTCGACTCTTTCTAATACTTCTTTTAATTCTCGTTCTTTTGCTTCATTAATATTTATACTATTTTTATCAATTAAATTTATATCCTTTTCTAGTTCACTAATTAACTTTTGATTTCTAATATTAACTGCTAATACTTTGCTATTTTTTGCTTTTTCATCATCTAGAATTACTTCTGAAAATTTTGATAATGTTAAAAATTTATTAGCTTTACTTACGATTTTTTCATTTTGATACCAATCAAGAGATAAAATAACTAGTGTAATAAAAAGTGATAAAAGTAATGTTAGACTAAAAAAATAATCTTTCTTTTTATAAACAATTCTATCTAGATGTAATACCATTAAATTAATAATTCCAAGCCCAACAGCCATACAACTCATCGTAATAAACGCGTTTGAAATGCTTTCATGATATTTATCAAAATCAAAAACACTCTCAGGCATCACAAATTCTAAAAAGAAATATAATCCACCAATAAATGTAAATGTTTTAATAAGTAATTTTTTAATATTCATTTTAATTCTTAAATTTCAATTGTTAAAAAATAATCTAAATTATGTAAATTTAAATCGGGGTAAATTTGATTAATAGTTGCAATAACACTTCCTATTATAATAATAAAAAATATAAATAATTTTACTTTATCCTGAGTATATATACTTGTTATTTCAAGAGGTTTTCTTGTTAAATATGAGGATGCTGCAAAAAGTTCTTCACCTATTAACGTGTAATCACACGATGCTATAAAAAATGCAACTTGCTCAGGGCTTATTGTTGCCCCAACTTGCACTGCTCCTACCTCTTGTCCAGCCTCTGCTAAAATTAATGATTCAGCAGCAAAAGTACCAAATAAAAAAGTAGCACAAGCCCTTTCTCTTTTAATCATTCCAATATAACCAGAAGCATAAGCAAATTGTTCATCTGATAAAAATCTAATATCTTTTTTATCAAAAAGGCTTCCTCTATTAATCGATTCATAAGCTTCTTGTACAGATTCTTCAACTATAGCCATCACCTCTGGTGTATACTGAGGAATTAATAAACGATTTTTAAATGTTCCAGCTTTTTTAGCAACAAAACTTAGCACCCCTAAAGATGCATAAAGCACAGGGCCTACCGAGCTTAAACCAGTACAAAAAGACACTGGCCTACCTGTTTCGCCAGCGTAATCGCAAACATCTGAAATTGCATCTATACCTAGAATTTTCCTTATGTAAAGATTAGGATTACGTTTATTTTTATAAAGAAAATAAAAAAATATAAAAATAAAAAGGAATATTAATATTAACCCAACTATGTTTACGTGTTCAAAAGCCATCTATAAACCTTAAAAATTTTTCTTAACTAATCTACATTAACTTCATTATTTAAAAAGTTACTTAAACAATTCATAAAATTACTAAAATTCTCACTACTATCAAAAACTGATAAAAAAATATTTAGCTCTTTTTGTTTTATAAAAAAATTTAAAAAGGGTCCAAAAGCTATAAGTATTTGTTTTGATATATTTACTAATGGTCTATGAGATTCCATTAAAAATAATAAAATCCCCCCCATCCCCTTTTGACAAATTTTTTTTTTTTTTTTGTTATAATCATCTATATTGTATTCAAGATTTGTTTCTTCCATAGCTTTATCATGTACCTATGATAAATTTATCGTATCTAACGATTTTTAAAAAGATAGAAATACTAACATCATAGTTTAATAGGATAAACTCCTAATATCGCTTTTGCTATATTGCTCACTTGCCCTATCAAACCGCGTACCACAACTTCGCACGCTCACGTGCTCCGTTTTATTTGTATCCTTTTGGGATATTTTACGTTTCTTAATTTTCTATATTACGATTAGAGTACGTTTACTCCATTTAGTTGTCTTTATTTTATGACCTTTTGTTATAATTATTTGATATCTTACAGAATATATTCCTTTATCCATATTTTTAAATTTATATATATTTTTTCTATGATACGATAATATCTTCATTCCAAGTTTATAAAATTTATCTTTTGTTCCTAATCTTTTTAACTTTCTTAAATGAATTAAATATTTAACTTTCGCCTCTGCTTTATTTATGTTTTCATTTATAGAACCATGATTAATTTTTGGTAGTGTTACCATTAAAGTATTTCTTCTTGGCATCTTTGATACAATTGGAGCTACGAGAGCAGTTTCAGGCGTTACGATATCTATTTCCTTTATAAATGTAGGTGTAAAAGTTTGTGTGTATGTATTTGTATATGTACCAGTAAATGTATTAGTTTTAGTATTAGTTGGCGTACTAGTCTTAGTATATGTATAAGTAACTGTATCTATTAATTCAGTATTATTAGTATCAGTTGGAGTATAAGTTTGAGTATAGGTATCTAAAATAACATTTGTATTAGTGTAACTTGGTGTATAAGTTTGTGTATAAGAATTTGTAAACGTACTTGTTTTTGTAAATGTATTACTTGGTGTAAATGTTTCTGTATATGTATCTGTTGGATTTTCAGTTTGAGTAGAAGTATTACTTGGTGTAAATGTCTTTGTGTAAGTATCTGTAAGTGTACTAGTATAAGTTAATGTATTACTTAAAGTATATGTATTTGTAATTGTGTTTGTTGGTACAAATGTATCTGTAATAGTATTAGTAAAAGTAGGTGTTTTGCTAAAAGTATTTGTTGGGGCAAATGTATCTGTAAATGTGTTGCTTGGTGTAAATGTCTCAGTATATGTATTTTCATCAAGAGCTATAGTAGGTGTCTTAGTAGCCATATCAATAATTCCACTTTCTGGTATTTGTTCACACCCTTGACCTAATATACTAGCATTCTGCTTATTGATATTTTGTTTACTTTTATCTTTATTATCATCAACTATTCCAAATGGAAAAGGATCATCTTCTTCAAGATCATCAAAAGGACAATCATCAATGCAATTTATAACTCCATCACCATCTGTATCATCAGTAAACATATATGGTTCATCACGAAAATATATTTGATGAGTAGCACCGTCAACAGATGCGTTATAATAAAATCCTAAATTATCATTTTTTCCTGGACATCTATCCACATCATCTCTTATACCATCGCCGTCTGAATCACCAGGGGTTGGTGTGTATGTTCTTGTAAAAGTAGGCGTCTTTGTTGGCGTTTTTGTTTTTGTCGGGGTTTTAGTCTTAGTAAATGTAAATGTAGGAGTATATGTTATTTGAATATCACAATAAACATCATGTTCATTTAAACACTCGAAAACTCCCGTTCCTTCATCTGTATCACAATAATTTCCTACTCCAAAATCTTCATCAATTAATTCCTCATCATCACAGTTATCATTTAATCCATTACAAATTTCAGGTACTGGTGTCCCTTGAACTGCATTGCAACGCACTTGGCTATCTGTGAAATCACCATTACAGTAATATGTACCATCTTGTTTACATACTCCATAACCTTCACTATAACAAGTAGAATCTATTAGCGAATACGAAGCATCATCACAACAATTTGGCGCTGTGCAAATGATTGTTGGATTTTCTTGCGAATGAAAGCACAAATACTTTCCCTCATTACATGTATTTACATTTTCAGGAATACACGAATTATATAAATTTAAATAATTCCAATGTGTGCAACAATCACCACAAAATGTCCCTACTCCTTTAGTCCCATCAAATATTTCTCTTGGTCTATTTTGATTAATATCTGTTCCTATTCCTATCTGACCTGTACCATGATAACCAAAGCAGTACAATAATCCATTATTTTTATATGCACATGTATGCGATTCTTGACACTGAACACTTTGTACATCAGACATAACATATTGAGGAGATTTTTCAGCTGTTGATGTCGTACCAATTCCTATTTGTCCATATTGATTATCTCCCCAACAATAAAGCTCATCTTCATTTGTCACTGCACATGCATGAGCAGCACCTACACATACGCTTCTTACATCACTCATTACTTCATACGGAACCCTTACAGGTGATGTCGTAGTTCCATCTCCGATTTGCCCCGTATTGTTTCTTCCCCAACAATAAAGCTTATTATTAGTAGCTATTGCACATGTATTATAATTCGATGCTTCAACATCTGCGATAACGAGGTTAACATCATCTGATGTTTTAATTATTTGAGGGGTCGTCGCATTACTTGTTGAATTATTTCCTGTTTGTCCGTATTCATTTGAACCCCAACAATAAAGTTCATTATTTTCTGTCACTGCGCATGTATGCTCAGCACCAAACGAATAATCTATTATTGTTTCACCTGATAATATTTGGGTTGGTGATGTTACATTTGTTGTAGAATTATTTCCTACTTGTCCATAACTATTTCCACCCCAACACCAAAAAGTATCATCTGATTTTATAATACAGCTATGATAATTACCATGACCATATTTTATAACATTACTTGTAACATATTGCGGCGTCTTTTGAGGTGTATTAGTATTGCCTATACCTAACGAACCATACGTATTACCTCCCCAACAATATAAATCGTCATCTAAATTTATCGCACATGTTATATAATATCCGACCTCAACTTTTTTAAACTCCATATCAGGATATCCATCAGGGTATACATTAACAAATGTTGTTACATTCGTAGTACCATTATTACCAATTTTTCCAGCTCCATCACCCGAATTCAATCCTGTACCATAAAGCTTACCATCATTTGTTATTAAAAAAACATTTCCGTATCCATTCGAGTATGATTTAACATCACTCATCATTTGCCTTGGACTTTTAACATCTGTCGTATTACCCGTCGCCATTTGACCATAATTATTTTGTCCGAAACACCAAAGAGTATCATTCATATCTAAGCCACAAGTATTGCTATAAGCTGTACAATATGACTTTAAATCTCTTAGCACAGATACAGGTCTCGAAACATTTGCAGTTATATCCCCCCAACCAACTGCCCCGTAATTATGTGCCCCGAAACAATGAAGTGAGCCATCTGTCTTTAATGCACATGTATGATAATATCCGACATCTACACTTTTAACATTTTCTAACACTTTTACTGGTGTTATTTGATTAGTAAAAGTACCATTTCCTACACGTCCGTCGCTATTTTCGCCCCAACAATATAGATCCCCATTTTTTTTAACTGCACATGTGTGATGATAATTTGCATCAACGCTATCAACATTTTCTAATATTTGAACAGGTGTTAATATATTTTGAGTACCACCGACCCCAGTTCTTCCATCAGAATTTCCTCCCCAACAATAAAGTCTATCATCTCTTGTAATTGCACATGAATGATAATCTCCTAAAGATACTTTTCTAAATTTTTCATTCGTTATAATATGCACAGGTAAATTTTGAGTTGTCGTATTACCATTTCCGACCATTCCATAAGAGTTGCCACCCCAACAATACAAATCTCCGTTTCTTCTTATCGCACATGTATGTTCTTCTCCCTCATCAACATTTATAACATCAGTTAAATATCCTGCACCATCTTCATTTTTTACCCTTGTTGGTTCCAAAACATGTGCATTTGAATATCCAACTCCTACTTGTCCATAAGGGGTATTCCCACCCCAACAATATAAATCTCCATTGGTTTTAATTGCGCACGTATTGTAATATTCTAAATTATTAGAAATAGCAGCAACATCTTCTAAAACTTGCGTTGGAACTTTTATATTTGCACTTCCATTTCCCGTTCCAACTTGCCCGTATGTAGTATTATATCCCCAACACCAAAGTGTACCATCTAATTTTACTGCGCATGTGTGTTCATTACCTAAAGTAAAACTTGACACATTTGATAGTACATTTACGGGTGATTTTGCATCAGTTACACTATCATTTCCTATTTGCCCATTTTGATTTTCACCAAAACAGTACAACTCGTTATCTAGCGACAATGCACATGTATGAAGATAAGCTGTCATTACATCTTTGATACCAGACATTATAAATGTTGGAACTTTCTTATTAGTAGTTGTTCCATCACCGATAGCACCTCTATCTTGAGCTCCCCAACAATAAAGCCTATTATCAATTGTAACCGCGCATGTATGATATTCACCTGTACTATATTTAATTACACTATTTGGAAGTGGTATTTCGTATGAAATCTTTTCTGGAGTATTTGTTGGAGTAAATGTAGGAGATGGAGTAAATGTATAAGATGGAGTAAATGTTCCTACTATATTTATATACTCACTTGTCGAGCCACAAGTAAGTGAATTAATATGCGATTCTCCACTACCATGAGGATACATTACCCAAGTCGTTCCATCATGCCTTACAGTCATTTCACTAGCATAACTAGAATAACTACTTGAAGATATCGTTCCTGTAACTACCCCCTCAAATCCCATCAGTTGGCAAAATGCATCTGCCGTAGTAGAATCACCAAATATCCCTTTTCCTTTCGAATCCCTCGACCAAAGCTCTGCTTTACACCTTGGAAACTCTGTATGATCTAGCCACAAAGTAATTTCTGTATCTGTAAAATTATTTCTTATATAATCATCAATAGCTTGAGTATAACTTCCTTGCTGACAATTAAAACCAAATGTTCTTGTGTCATCTTCAACAAGTAACGCCTTTTCAACTTTATAAAATAAATTTTGTGAATCAGAATAAATTTGTGAGATAGCAGCATCTGACGCATCAATTGAGGCGTAGCTTGCATTTACAAATATACTCACATATAAAATTAACAATATGTAATATATGTCTTTTTTAAAGAAATTTGGCATACTTTTATCAATAAAAAATTACTATTCATGTATTTGATGCAATAAAAATAAATTTGATTCTAAGAACAACTACAATAATAATTGATAATAATAACGCGCCACAAGCAAAAAAAATCACGCACTGTTTTATTTTAATATAGTATTTACATTAGATTCTTTGTTATCTACATAGGCAATTCTTTGATGATAAATACCAGTTAGCGTTTTTACAAAGCTCCCAGCAATTTTGTAAAGGTCATTTAATGTTAAATCACATTCATCTAATTGACCTGCAGCAAATATTTTATTAATCATCTTTTTTACTAAGACTTGAATATTATCCTTTGTGTGCTCAGGAAGCGCTCTTACGCTTGCCTCAATGCAGTCTGCAAGCATTAAAATCCCAGCCTCTTTGCTTTGGGGCTTAGGCCCAGGATATCTATATAAAAGCTCATCAACTTCCTCTGCGTTATCTTTTTGATCATTTAACGCTTTATTGTAAAAATATTCTATTAAAGAAGTCCCATGATGCTCTTTTATCATATCAATTACTAAACTTGGAAGCTTATATTTTTGCGCCATCTCAACACCTTCCTTAACATGGGATTTTATAATCAAAGCTGACATAGAAGGCGTTAATTTATCATGAGGATTATCTTCCCCTTGCTGATTTTCAATAAAGTACATCGTCTTTTTGATTTTTCCAATATCATGAAAATATGCACCAGTCCTTACAAGCACAGGATTTGCGCCAACTAAATCTGAAGCCATCTCTCCCATCATTCCCATAACCATTGAATGATTCCAAGTTCCCGAAGCTTGAATACTAAGCTCATTTAAAAGTGGATGATCAAGTGTGGCAATCTCAATAAGCCTCATATCTGTAACATAATTTCCAAGATGTTCTAATATTGGAGTTAAACCAGATGCTATTAAATAACAAAAAAGTCCCCCCAATAAACCAGAGAAAATACATATTAAAAAATCAATATAAACAAAACTTTCACTTGATAATAAAATAATAAGAGAAAATGGAATTGAAAGAAGCGCTATATTTAGTCCTGCTCTTAAATATACCCCTCTTGAACGCACTTTAACTACACTTGACACAGCAACAAGAGAAGAGCTTATAGTAAATAAAAACAAGAATATAGTATCAACAAAATAAAAACCAATAATTGCGCTCCAGATAAACACAAACATCGCTGCCATTCTTGTATTCATCACAGATTGAATTAGTAATGCCCCTGTCGCCATAGGGAACGCAAGTGTCAGTTCTGTACTAGTCAATTTAAAACCATAATCTGAAGATTGAATTTCATTAATTAATGCATCAGTTAAAAATTGAAAAAACTTTAAAACTATTATTGATAAAAAAAGAACCATAAAAATTGTAATAAAATTTTTAATTTTTAAATCTTTTTTTATACTTGAACGTACATAAAATCCATAAATTGAAAAAATCGTAAGAAAAACTACGGTAACTCTGCTTATAAAATCGATATTTTTAGGTCCTAAATCAATGGAATTAAAAAACATCTCGCACAAAATAGTAGTAAGTAAAGAAAATACTATACCTATAAACATACTGATATTATATGTTTTATCACTTTTTTGTATTTCAATATTATTACTAATACTCTTCATAAAATTTTATATGATGCCTTTTGATTCAATATCTTTTTGTATTTTACTAATTTTATTCTCAAGTTTATCAATAACGTCTTTTTGTGCAATTTTCTTCACTCGCTCGCTAGTTCCTTTATAACGACATTCTTGGACTACAATAACTGGTTTTTGCACTTTCATAAAGGATTTACTTAATATGTCTAAGTATAATTCTAAAATATTATTACTGCCAAGTGACAAAATTGACTCATTTACACGCTTTATAGTTCTTCGTATTGAATTAGCACTATGACTTAATATAATTGCTTGTGCCATAATATCAACACAATATATAACATTAGATGCTAAAAAGCTTAATACGATTTTCCTTTTCTCCTCTTCTCGTTGTTCTTTAACTTTTGCAGCAAGTAAACTTAATTCTTGTAAAGAATCAATAGAATAAGGTTCAATTAGCACTCCATCTATACCCTGTAAAAGAGATTTTGCAACTGTTCTTGCGTCATTTTGAGTGGAGGTTAAAAGAATATATCCTGCTAAAAATCCGGAATCAAATTCTTTTGCTTTTTTTATAAATTGCGAAATTTTATTTTTATCAAATCTATCTGAAATGAAAATCAAATCATAAGCACTACCGGAGCGAAGAAGTTCTAAAGCTGCTTTATCGTTTCTTACTAGAGTTATATGATTAAACTCAGCAACTAAACTCATAGCCTGCTTTAAAATCATTCGATTTTTTGAATCTGGTTCTATGGCAAGACAATTATAAATTTGCATTTAATCTTTTATTCAATAAATAATACTTTATGCCATATGATTCGGAATAATTATCTAAAAACTTAAAATGTGAAAAATTACTAATAAAACAACGTTTAATCTCATAACTTATTAACCTTATTTTATCTTTTAAAAACTAAAGCGATATCATAAAATAGCTATGTATATGATAATTGTGGAAACACTGATTAATTCAAAATATCCCGCAAGGGCTCGACTATATTTTGATTTTGCATTAATCAGCGTTTCCTTATATACCTTTGCTTTTCCTTATAATATTAGAGCTTACTCTTAACCTACTAATTTTAAAGGTTTTTATAAATGTCAGAGATAAAAAATACTATTTTCAAAAATTACACCGAACCTTCATCTTATGATTATCTAAGTCAAAAAGATACTCCACTTGAAGTTGTCCAAGATGATAGAGATGAACTAACAGCTGAGGCTTTAAAAAAAGCTATAAAAAATCACCTTCTTTATGAACAAGGAACTACTCCACAAAAAGCTTTAAAATTTGATTTTTATATGGCACTTGCCTTAACTATAAAAGACAGACTCATGAATAGATGGATTCAAACAAGAGAAGCGCATTTTAAAAGTAATGCAAAACTTGTTTGTTATTTATCAGCAGAATTTTTGACAGGAAAACAACTTCACAAAAATATTTTAAATATTGGCTGCTGGAAACAAGTAAAAGAAGCATTAAAAGATTTTAATTTAACGACAGAAGAGCTTTTAGAGCAAGAATCAGAACCAGCCCTTGGAAATGGGGGCTTAGGTAGACTTGCAGCTTGCTTCATGGATTCATTATCAACTCTTGATATCCCAGCAATTGGTTATGGTATCCGTTATGAGTATGGGATTTTTGAACAAGACATTCAAAATGGATATCAAGTAGAAAAAGCAGACAAATGGCTTCGTTGGGGAAACCCTTGGGAGCTAGAAAGACCAAAACATACAGTAGAAGTTAAATTTGGTGGTTACACTGAAGAAGTTACAGATCATAAAGGAAAAAAGAAAAAAATATGGATTCCCGCTACTTCTGTATTAGGGACACCTTATGATACCCTTGTCCCTGGATTCCAAACAGAAAACGTTAATACTTTAAGACTTTGGAGCGCTAGAACCACAAAGGATTTTGATTTCTCTGTATTTAACCAAGGTGATTATTTTAAAGCTGTTCAAGAAAAAACGCTTTCTGAAAATATTTCAAAAGTTTTATATCCAAATGATTCATTAGCTCAAGGAAAAGAATTAAGATTAAAACAACAGTACTTTTTTGTTTCTTGTTCACTTCAAGATATTATTAGAATTTATTCTAAAAAAGATAATGGACTTAATAAACTTTATGAGTATATTGCAATTCAATTAAATGATACCCACCCTGCAATAGCAGTAGCTGAGCTTATGAGAATATTAGTTGATGAATATGATTTTGAATGGAATGTGGCTTGGAATATTACAGTTAAAACTTGTGGATATACAAATCACACATTACTTGTCGAAGCACTTGAGAAATGGTCAGTAGATATGTTTAAAAAGCTTCTTCCTCGTCATCTTGAAATCATTTATGATATTAACTTTTTCTTTATTCAAGATCTTCAAAAAAGATTCCCATATGATGGAGATAAAATTGCAAGAATGTCATTAATTGAAGAAGGAGAAAATAAGCAAATAAGAATGGCACATCTTGCAACAGTTGGAAGTCATGCGATAAATGGTGTAGCTAAACTTCACTCTGAACTTATAAAGAAAGAATTACTTCATGATTTCTATGAAATCTGGCCTGAACGTTTCCAAAATAAAACTAATGGTGTAACACCAAGAAGATGGTTAATGTTATCAAATCACAGACTTAGTTTATTAATAACAGAAAAAATTGGAAAAGGTTGGGTAAAAGACTTAAATAAATTAAAAGATTTAGAAAATTTTGTTAACGATAGCGATTTTATAAATAAATGGAGAGATATTAAATTAAATAATAAAAGAGATTTAACTCAATTTATTTATCATACAAATGGAGTCGAAGTTAGTAGTAATTCTATATTTGATGTTCAAGTAAAAAGAATTCATGAATATAAAAGACAACTTCTAAACGTGCTTCACATAATCACTTTATACAATAGACTTAAAAGAGATCTTAATTCTGACATCTACCCAAGAACATTTGTTTTTGGTGGTAAAGCAGCACCAGGGTATTATATGGCAAAACTTGTTATAAAGCTTATTAACTCTGTTGCTGATATTGTAAATAACGATAGAAGTATTAATAATAAGATTAAGGTTATTTTCTTAAAGAATTTCTCTGTAAGTATGGGAGAAAAAGTTTATCCTGCAGCAGATATCTCAGAGCAAATTTCAACTGCAGGAAAAGAAGCTTCAGGAACTGGGAACATGAAGTTTGCATTAAATGGTGCCTTAACAGTAGGAACTTTAGATGGTGCAAATATCGAAATTAGAGAAGCAGTAGGAGAAGAAAACTTTTTCTTATTTGGTTTAAATGTTCATGAAATAAACTCATTAAAAAACTCAGGCTACTATCCTTATAATTACTATAATGGAAATAGTGAATTGAAAGAAACAATAGATAAAATAGCTTCGGGATATTTTTCAGGTGGTGATACTAATGTATTTAAACCGATTGTAGATTCTCTTTTAAATGAAGATAGATATTTCTTACTTGCGGATTTTGCTTCTTACGTAAAAACTCAAGAATATATTCAAAAAGTATATAAAGACTCCGATGCTTGGACTAAAATGTCAATTTTGAATGTTGCGAGAATGGGATATTTTTCATCAGATAGAGCTATCAAAGAATATTGTGAAGAAATTTGGAACGCAAAAAGTTATAAAGAATACTAATAACTTTTATCAGTATTAAAAATAATTTTTGTAATTAACAAGCTCTAATTAAAACTATGTTATGCTACAATAATTACTTTCTTTATAAAATATAATCATTTGATATAATTACGTATTATTGCGTAGTTTTTATTTAAAATCCCTGTATAAAAATTTTATTTTGAAATTTAAAAAATTTTTTCACGGGGGTTTTGTGTTTATTTTTAAATAAATCTTAAACAACATGGTTTCAGTAGCTCCATATTTTTATACAGAAAAACTTGTAACACTATCTAAGCTTTATGGCATAGAAACAGAATATGATGATTTTTGGGGTAAAAAACATCAGGCTAGCAAAGAAGAGCTAATTAATATATTAAAATCAATGGGAGTTGTCATAAAAACTCAAAGAGACATCGAGCTAGCAATCTTAAAATTTAAAATTAGAAATGCAAGAAAACACATAAAAAGCGTTTACGTATTTAATGAATCACAAAAAGAGCTAGAAATATGTATAAATACTAAACTTGCAGAAAAAAACGAAGAAATCTGGAATACTCTAACTTGGAATATAATTTTTGAAAAAGGAAATTCTATTTCCCACAAAATAAAAAGAGAAGATTTGAAAATTAAATCTGAAAGTTCACTTAATAATAAAAAATACATTACATATAAATTTTTATTAACTGAAAAAATTCCATTAGGTTATCACACACTACAAATAAAAACCGAGAAATTTGAATGTGAAACAAGAATTATAATGTCACCTATTTCTTGTTATATTCCTCCTTGCTTTGAAAACAAAAGTTTTGAAAAAGACAATGAGAATAAAAGATTTTGGGGAATAAGCACTCAGCTTTACTCACTTCGTTCTTACTGGAATTGGGGAATTGGAGATTTTAGTGATTTAAAAAAGGTTATTAACATAGCCTCTCAAGTCAATGCAAGTTTAATAGGCATAAACCCCCTTCATGCAATTTGTCCAAAGGATATTAGAGGTGAAAGTCCCTATTACCCTACATCTAGAAATGCGTTAGAGTTTCTATATCTTGACCTGGGGTTAACTCAAGAATTTCAAGATAGTAAAGAAATCCAAGATGAAATCCTAAAAAGTGATTTCCAGAATGAATTAAAGAGTCTTCAAGGTGCAAATTTAGTAGAATACCAAAGACTTAAAAAATTAAAATTACAAGTTTTAAAATTATTATTTAATGTATTTAAAAATAATCATTTAGGGAAACATACTAAAAGAGAACAAGATTTTTTAAATTTTTGTAAAGAGCATCTTGGAGCATTTACTTATGCGCTTTTTGAAAGTTTAGATAGTGTGTTTAATAAAGATAATGAAAATTCTCAAGGCTTTTTTAGTTGGCCTGAAGAGTATAAAGATCCGAGCTCTTCTAAAGTAAAGGAATTTATAAAAAACAACTCTGATTCTATTAATTTTTACCTTTATATTCAATTTTTAGCAGATGAACAATTAACTAATATTTCAAATTATTCAAAAGAAAAAAAATTAACACTTGGTATATATCTAGATTTAGCGTTAGGAGCAAGGAAAGATGGCGCAGAGTCTTGGGCTAATCAAGATATTGTTGCAAAAAATATTAATATTGGAGCCCCACCTGATTTTTACAATTTTGAGGGGCAAGATTGGAATATAGGTTGCTGGGATCCGAATAAATTACAAAATAAAGCATATAAACCATATATAAGGCTTTTAAGAGATCAAATGAAATACGCTGACGTACTAAGAATAGATCATGTAATGTCACTTATGCGTCTTTATTGGATTCCTCAAGGAGAAAGCGCTAAAAATGGTGTATATGTAAAATACCCTTTAGAAGACTTAATGGGAATTGTAGCGTTAGAGAGCCATAGAAATAAGTGTTTAATAATTGGTGAAGATATGGGACTTGTTCCTCCAGAAATTAGAAAGCAAATGGATAAAAGATTTATGCTTTCATATAAAGTCCTAATGTTTGAAAAAGAAAATGATACTGAATTTAAAGCACCTAAGAAATACCCTAAAAATGCCGTAGTGGTAACTTCAGTTCATGACACTCCACCACTTAAAGGTTTTTGGTATGCAAAAGATATTTCAGTAAGGAAGAATATCGGTATTTACAATGAAGAAATAGCAGAGAAGCTTTTTCAACTAAGAAAAAGTGAACGTGAAACATTAAGTGTCTTATTAAAAACTGAAAATATTTATTTACCAGAAAAGTATATAAATGGTGAATTTTCAAAAGAAGTAAATATTGCGCTTCATAAACTTGTAGCAAAGACCCCTTGCAGATTAATGTTAACCACTATAGATGATTTAATTGCAAGTGAAGAGTTAATGAATCTTCCAGGGACTTATGAAGAATACCCTAATTGGAGAAGTAAACTCACTATTCCATTAGAAGAAGTCATAGATAAAAGCGATATTAGAGAAATTTCAGAAGCTATAAGAAGCGAAGGAAGATAATATCGAGGAAATATCGGGAAACAGATAGCATGAAACAGGGTTCATTTCATTTTTATAAAAACCCTTTAGGGTTTATTTAAGCAAAAGCGTGAGCTTTTGCGACATAGGCCGTAACGGAGACACACGAATGTGTGGCTGGCCAAGTATCCTGCACAATTTTTCGTATGCAAAATTGTGCAGGAT
>CAKMMH010000003.1 GCA_927798255.1 uncultured bacterium
AGGAATTGCTAAATCAAATCCTATCGGACCTATTGGTAAATTAAATCTAAATCCCACACCTGCACTATATTTTAAATCATCAAGCGAAATTGAATCATCTCTTAAGAATACATTTCCAACATCAAGAAATGTATGAACGCTTAAACTTTCAAGTATAAAATAATTAAGCTCAAAATTATTATAAAATATGAAATCTCCCCCTATTACTGACCCATTTTCACCACGAGGCCCAAGCTCATTTTCTTTATACCCACGCATCGTATTTGCACCACCTAAGTAAAATCTTTGAGTAATAGGAACCTCATTAGTGTCGCCATAAGCCTTAGAAGCTCCGACAAAATTATTAAACGAAAAATTAAAATCATCATAAAAAGGATAAATAGCATTTGTATGAAGAGTAATCGAATGAAACTCTGCATCTGAGAACATTATTTTGTTTGCAAGTTTATATTCTAAATTTAAAGCATATCCACTTTTAGGATTTAGCACATTATCTCTTGCATCATACCTTAAAGATGAAATTAAATATGATAAATTATATCTTCCATTATCATATTTTCCAATAATGGCATCTTTAGAAACATCACTTAAAGATTCAATGCTAAAGTTTTGACCGATATTAAATGTAAGTTTATCACTCAAAGGAAAAAATAATGTAGTACTATCAATATATCTATCAAGATCATATTCATTAGTATTAGTAGTTAATTTTTGATAACGAAAATCTTTTGAAAAACCAATATCTGTCCCAAGTACACTCGGATCTATAAATCTTAAATCTGCACTTCCTTGATTAACAGAGCCACTCATATCATCAAAAAATAAATCACTTCCTAAAGAAATAGTTTTTCCATCTTTAAATACAGACTTATTTACAGCTCTTGAAAGAAGATGAACACCATACTCAGAGCTATACCCTATTCCAACATCAAGAGTGTTAAACGCCTTTTCCTCAACTTCAATAACTAAGTCTTTTTTATCACTACTTCCCTCTACATCTTTAAGTGTAAATGAGATTCTACTAAAAAGCCCTAGCTTTAAAAGTGTATTTTTACTTTGCTCAATTTTTTTATTTTGATAAAGATCACCTGCCTTAATTTTTAAATTTTTTATAACTGTGTACTCATCAACCTTTGCATTACCTATAACTTTTATATTATTAATTTGAATCTTCTCATTAGGGAAAACTTCTATAAGAAGAGAATTATTTTTCTTATCTAGAGTTTCTTTAATTTTATGATTAATATATCCTAAATTATCAAGTTTGCTTTCAATATTTTTTACTAGTTTAATTTTCTTAGGTAAAGTAATATTTTGAGAATATGTAATCTTTCCTTCTAACTCTTTTGGAAGTCCTACAACTTTTACATCTGAAATATAAAATTTATTTCCTTCATCAATAATATATTCAATATCGGTAAACTCCCCAGAATCAGAAATATTTAATTTATGACTAACTTTAACTTTTATATATCCTAACTCTCTATATATATCCTTTATAACTTTTTCATTTTCTACAATATCTTCTTCAACAGCAAATTTAGGTTTTATAAAACCATCATAAAAAGTTTTTCCTTTATCCCTTAATTTTAAATGTAGTTTTTCAAAACTTATTTGTTTATTTCCTGAAACACTTACGCTTTTAACTTTGCAAATATTTTCTTCATTTATGTTAATTGTATATTTTAATCCATCACTTGTTTTCTCAACATCAGAAGCTATACTTGCAAAAAGATATCCATTATCTCTATAAAGCTTATCAATCCCTTCCACTAATAGTAAAATTACATTTGATCCAAAAGGATATTCTCTTTCTTTAAATTTTATAGTTTTTAAGAAATCATCTTTTGAAAATTTAGTATTCCCTTTAAATTTAAACTCATATTTTTGAAGTAAATCGACCTCTAGGGATAAACCAATATTATTATTTCCAAGAACTTCCAACTCACTTGTAATTCGAGAACTAATATATCCCTTATTTTTCAAGTAATCACGGATATGTTTTTGTATATTTTTATTATTTTTTTCTGTAAAAGCTTTCCCTATGAAATGTGATACTTCACTAAACAATTTTTTACTAAATTTATCTGATTTAATTTTTATTTTTTTAATTTTATATCTTTCATTTTCCTGAATTTCAAAAATAACTTTTTTAACAAGTGAATCATCTGTTGTTATTCTTGTTTTTACCCTTACGTCTAAAAAACCATTTTTTAAATAAAATCTTTTTAAGTCACGTCTTTTTTCTTTTACCTTCTGTTTGCTAATAACCTTTCTTTCATTTATATAAAGAAGATTTCTAAGTTGCATTTCAGAATAAGAGCTATTTCCTTTAAAAGAATATGAGGTAAGTGTGTTACTTGATGATAAAACATTATAATTTAAATCCATACCTGCATCTTGAGTAGATGATAGTGATTCAAAATAAGTATTAATATAAGATTTAGGACTTAAATAATAAGACATAGAAAGCTTAGTACTTCCTGAAGCACTTCCAACAAAACTTTCTCCTATAACTGTAATTTCATCTGTTATCTTTTTCTCTGCAATAATTGCAGGTTCTGTTGTTCCTGTGTTTGGATTATATTTTGATGTAACACTTAAGTTATCGATATTTGTTGCTGAGTTTAAAATATTTTTAAAACCATCAATAGAAGGTGATGTTAAAAATGAGCTTACATCATTTAAAAATGCTTCTGATTCAGAACTTGTTGTAGCTTCGCCTTGGTAATCTTCTCCTGATGCTAACAGGTTAAAAATTTCTTTTTGAGAAAGCCCAGAATCACTCATAAGAGTAACTAAAGGGTCTTGTAAATTCCCTTGAATATCTACAATAATAAGAGAATTTTCACCACTTGCATTTCTTAAATAACTTTCTCCAGTGATATCTAAGGTAGGACTTTGATGTTTTTCAAAATTAACATTTGCATGATTTATTAAAAATCTCTTATTTCTTAAACCAAAAGACCCTTCAGAAGCTTGTACTGTACCAGAAATTAGCGGAAATTTGCTAAAACCTTGTATTAATAAATCACAATTTAAAATTGCGTCAATAAAATCCATTTTAACATTCATGCTATCATCGCTCTTTATTGCAACATTAAGCTCTAATTTTAAATCATCTTGAGATTTTGTGTTAACGTTAATATTTTTTTCATAAAAAAAGATTTGGTTCTTTAGAAAGTTTAAAAGTGCATCTAAGGTAATTTTTTTAACAAATTCTAAATTATCAATATTAATAGTTCCTGATAATCTTGGGAAAAATCTTCCTTTTGTTAAATTTAAATCGCCACTAATCGCAAGGTTTGTGTTATCATCTATTTGAAGGTCAATTTTTTTAAAGTTAGCATTTGCTATCGATTTTGAAAAATCAAGAAGATCAATATTACCATCAACTTTTAAAAATCCACTATTTACTTTTGCAAGTGCATCTTTTATTTCTACTTGCATACCTTTTAAAACAAACTCGCCATTTAATTTTCTTACACTTACATTTGACGATTCTAAAAATAAACTTCCATCTATAATTTTTGCATTTCCAAAAATTCGTGGAGATGAAACTTTATCTTTAACATTAATATTTGCCATAACTTCCCCTGAAAGTTCATCTGCAAAAGGCATAAAATCTGAAAAAGTACTTACTTTAAAATTTCCATCAACATTTACATCAATTCTATCTTCTGTATCTACTATGCCGCTAATTTTAATATTATTATTTGCATCATTTCCTTTTAAAACTATCGGATTAATATTTAAAACTCCATCAGTTATTTTAGAGGAAACAGGGGCTAATAATTTTAAATTATAAGGCTCACAGCCAAGCTTTATATCATTAATATTTAAAAGTCCATTTCCTTTTTTAATATTTACTATATTAAAATTATATTCACCGTCTAAATTTAGGACTAAACATTTTGCATTTGGCGCATATTGATTAGGATTAAAATCCTTTAATTTTAAAGTAAGTTTACTTGGAAGCTCATCTTTCAAATTTAAATTTAGATTTGTTTCAAAAGATTTTAAAGGATTTGTTAAATTTACAGATATCAAACCATCTTCTAAACTTACGCGTCCACTTAATGTTGACTCTCCATTAAAATTATCAGAGCTTAAAGCTAATCTTCCTAAACCTTTTAAAGTATATAAAGACAAAAGTCCATTAAATGAAATATCTGATGATAAAAGCCAATTTGATTCATCGGCAGTGTTTTTTAAAGGAAGTTTATTAATACCAATATCAAAATTTTCTAAATATATTTGTCCATTTTTATCTAAATCAATTACTCCACTTCCTTGTATATAATCTTTTGATGACACATCAAATGTTAAAATATCATTATGATAAACAAGAGATAAATCGATTTTAGGCGTTTGAAAAGCTAAACCATCGATAGAATTTATACTAGTTTCAAGTTTTATTTTATAATCAGATGTATTTCCTATTAAACTTAACACGCCGTTAATATCATTTAATTTTACAAATGAGTAATCAAGCGTGTTTATATCAAATTTTAATTTTGTGTTAAAATTATCATTATCAAGCACGAAATCTTCAAGTGAAGTAATGTGTATATCTTTACCACTAAGAGATATATTTTTTAATCTAACACTTGTATTCTTAGAATTTATATCAACAAGCAAATTCGCAAAGAATTTATCAAGAATAAAAGGTGTATTTGAAAAAAATAATTTATTTAAGATTTTTTTATCCTTAATTTTATTTTCTTTATCTGCACTTGTGTCTTTATTATTATTACTAATATTTTCGTTTATACTTCCATCAATAATAATATTATCGATGTCCCCCCTCACAACTCCATTAGTTTTTAAATTATATGTAAAAATTTTTGAATAACTTTTATCTAAAAACCTACTATCAAATTTTGCTTTATATTTACCGTTTGAAATTGTATTATCACCAAGAATATCAAAGCCACCATTTAATTTAACACCAGGACCGTTAACTATTATATTTTGTAAATTAACATCAGGTGTATTATTTTTAGAAAGCACATCTACTAAAACTGAACCAAAATCATACTTTGTGCTTATTCGAGAAACAGAATTTTTGTGAGAAATATAAGCATCTTCGACGCCTCCGACAATCGAAAAATCCTTTTTATCATTTTGAAATACTCTTAAACTTAGCCCCGTTCCTTTTAGTTTTACAGAATCAGAAACTCTTTCATCAAATGAGGTATTTTTTACAAGTAATTCTTTTAAAGAAACCTTTATAAAAGGAGGTTTATGATTTGGGTCATCACTTGGGCGAATTAAATAATCAATAAACTCGTATGTAGGGCTTTTGGGAAGCACACCTTTTGAGTACCCAGTATCTAATATAAGCTGTTTTAACACTACAGTTTTATTTAAAATTTCACTAGGAGAAACTTTTACTCTTATTTGTCTAAAATATAGTGCCTTTTCTTCTTTTTCACTATCGTTGTTAGCATTTTTGCTTTCGTTAACTTCTTTCTCACAAACAATTCTTGGATTATTTACATAAGCGTTTAATCTTAAAAATGAAACATGGTATTTATCAGTTTCAAGGCGACAATTAGGAAGCGCAGTTTTTACCTCATCATTTAGAAAATCTATAACAAACTTCCCTAAATAGTTTTGCCCCGCAAGGACACCAAGTCCAAGTAAAACTCCAATAACGACTCCTAACAATGCTAAAAAGGTACTTTTTTTAAACATATATAATATTATTTCTTTTTAATATTTTTCCTTAATTTGTAAACTCTATTTTTATTACTACCAAGTACTTCAAGTTCTTTCATGTTAGCTAAAATATTTCTTGTTCTTGCAATACTTAACCCTATCTTATTTGCTACATCTATAGTCTTAGCACATTCAACAGTGCTTAAATATTTAATGATATTATCTTCGTGAACTCTTACTTTATCTAATTTATTTTTATCGCTTATTTTTATTGCTTGTTTTTTATCGCTTGTTTTATCAAACGATAAAACTAAAGTAGTTCTGTCTGGATTAAAACTTTCTTTAGTAAGTGGTTTCTCCAAACCTGCATCAATCCAAGTGTTAAAGATCTCTTGGACACCACTTCCTGCGTGTTCTCCAATATCAATTAAATTAAACATTTTCATAAGTCCTCTATTTCTTGGATCTGACCTTCCTCCAAGAAGCACATGTTTCTTACCAACTCTTATATCACCTGCGTTTTCTATCTCTAGTTTATGATCTTCTAGTTTTATAACGACACTTTGTGCTTCGTAATAATCAGCGTTTATTAAGCAATTTGCCAAAGCTTCTCTTAATGCTTTATGGATAGGAGTATCATCTATTCTTGTTCCACCTACTATTTTAAAAGGAAGCTTAACTTCTTTAATAATTTTATTATAAACTCTAAAATAAAAATCAAATACATTTCCAGACCAATCACCAGAACTTGACTGCAATCTATCCGTCCATCTGATTGTTGGATCTAACATCTCTCTATAATCAAGAAAATAATTTGGATATTGCTTAATTATATTATATTCATCACCAAACATAAGAAGTCCAGCACATGTTGGATGATATTTTCCATCTTCTTTAGAAATTTCAACTGCGCCTATACTTTTTAAAAATTCTTCATCAGATAATCTAACAAAAGGGTGACCATCTTTTGCAAGCCTATGTCTATTTCTATAAGCTTTTACAGATTCCATATTCAAATATTCGTAAGGGATATTTTCTAAAATTTCCATATCCATTGTATTTTGCGTCTGCTCGCGAAGCATCGCCTTTACTTGTTCTCTTGAACAACGATAATCACCCTCAAAATTTCTTTTAAATGTTCCATTAAATAAATCATTATTTAAAAAAACAGGCTTATTTTGCCTACTTGCCACTAGAACATAGATTACTAAAATTACATCATTATTTATATCATATATTTTGACATCTCTTTCTTTAAGTAAATTGGCACTGACTTTCTTTCCATTATTAATGATATCCCAAAACTCTTTAATTAATTTTCTAATATCTGATTTTTTTAAGCCTGAAGTATGCCTTGAACCATCTTTTTTTTCTTCAACGCCAAGTAAAATCACCCCACCCTGACTATTTGCAAAAGCGCAGTAAGTTTCAAAAAAACTTTGTGGAAGTCCTCCTTTTGCTTTTTTAACTTCCAATCGATTATCTTCTTTATATTCATTAAAATTTGATATCTCAAACTTACTAGAATTCATCAGTAAAAATTCCTAATATTATTAAAAACATACTTTTAGGATATACATAATATATTATATTATATAATTGAAATATTTAGCAATTATGTGAAAGGGATATTATAATGGTTAGTAAAAGTAAAGAAAATGAATTTATGAAAGAAGCAATCAAGGAAGCATATAAATGCATAAAAAGTGGTCATGGAGGACCATTTGGAGTTGTTATTGTAAAAGATAATAAAATAATTGGAAGAGGGCATAATAGAGTATTAAAAAATAATGATTCTACTTGTCATGGTGAAATAATGGCTATAAGAAATGCTTGTAAAAATATAAATTCATTTAATTTAAATGGAGCAGAAATTTACACGACTGGGGAACCTTGTCCTATGTGTCTTGGAGCTATTTTATGGGCAAGAATTAATAAAATTTATTATGGTTGTTCGATACATGATGCAAAAAATATAGGTTTTGATGATGAAGCTTTTTATAAGAAATTATCGCTAAAAACGAATAAATTAAATATAAAACAAATTGAAAAAGAAGCATGTTTAGAACTTTATAAAGAGTATAAAAAGTTAAATTTAAGTAGATATTAATAAGCATATTTCAGATTAAGTTTCTGGTAACCTGAATAAAGAGAAGCCGGTTTCGGATAACGGATATCTGGTATCAGAAGACTTGCAAACTGGTCGACTTGCAAACTGGTCAACTTACAAACTGATCGCCAGAAGTTTAGTACAAAAAACTAGCCTTAAGGAATCTCCGTTGGCGTATGAGTCGGAGTCGGCGTAGGAGTATTAGTTGATGTAGGCGTAGGTGTACTAGTCGGCGTGCTTGTAAATGTAGGCGTACTTGTAAATGTAGGCGTACGAGTAGCTGTAGGAGTATTTGTAAAAATAGGAGTATTAGTAAATGTTGCCGTAACATACGGACTATTTGAATCTAAAGGATCTGTTCCGTTTTGTACCTCTTCACCATCTGAATAACCATCGCCATCGGTATCAAAATAATCAGGTGCTGTCTCATGAATATAAAGCTCATCAAAATCTGTTAATTCATCTCTATCAGTATCCTTTCTTTTATGATTTGTTCCATAACGAGAGATCTCAAACAAATCTGGAATTCCATCTTGGTCGCTATCTGGCCTTTGCGTTTTCATAATTGATTGAATGCCTGTCTTTTTATTTATAAGCTGAGAGTAAAAACTATTTGCAAGTACAGTGTAGCCTTTAGATGATGGATGAAGTCTATCTCCTGTAAGTAAATTTACATCAAATTTATGACTAAATCTTGTGTATTTTAATCCTCTTAACTTCTTATTAAGCTCTGTTACAAATGGCACTTGATACTCTCGCCCTACAGGAATTAATACGCTACTACTTATAATAACTAGAGGTGAACCGTTAAGATGAGGCAAAATTGAATATAGATATTCAATGGAACGTCTAATATTATTTACTGTATATTCAACAGGATTATGGTCCCAATAATCGTTTCTTCCGACATCAAATATAATGATATCTGACATAGCTAACTTATTAAAAGCGGCCTTTGTAGGACCTCTCCTTTGTTTATAAATTTTCATAAGTTTTGCACGCAAGCCACTACTTGTAACTCCAGGATACCCGATAGAATTAAATCTTACATGAAGTTTTTTATTATACTTTTTAAACTTATCTTGTAGTCTTATAACGTACCCCCCCTTGTTTCCATTATCAAAATCGCCTCTACCATAAACAATACTATCACCGACAAATGTAATTTCTAATTTTTGGTCACAATTATAGTCAATAAATTTCTTCTTGGTAGTTTTTGCTTTTTGAGAAGCAGGATTTATTATCTCTTTTTTATTCTTAAATGGAACTTGAGGACATGCATAAAGCTTGTTAGCAACACTTCCTTCTAAAATAAGAAATGAAACTAAAGAAACAAAAAAACATTTATGTTTTAAGAAGGCTTTTAATACATGCACATGTAAAGCTTAACAAAAAAACTCTACTGTGTAAACACTTTTAAAGTTTATGTTATTTAAATGAACTTATTTAATATGTTATAGTAAAATTTGCTTAATATTTCCTAAAATATGTACCCATGTTTTGTCATAATCACCAGATGGAAAATACACAAGCTCAGATATAGTAGCTTGTATAGTAATAAACACTAAACAAACTAATAATATCGCAAAACAATTAAAGACATATTTATTGTCAATTCTATTTAAAAACATTAATAGGAAAAAGAATATCAATGGAACGAACTCACATATATATCTTTCTGTTAAGAAAAAATATGAACTAACTAAAAGTATTTCAAAAATTAAAGAGAATACCGCAACACTTTTATAATTAACGACTCCTTTAAATTTTTGATTATATAAATATTTAGAAGCTCTATATATAAAATATAAAATTAGAAATGAAAAAAATATACTTGATAATGTTACTGCTATATATGGTTCCTTCCATCTAGGATATAAATATGCATTTTTATATTCATGGCGAAAAAACGAAACATAAGGAAATTGTAAACTAAAATTAGCACTACTTGGAAAAAGAAATGTTAATAAACCATCATATAGTCTTTTCACATTAAACAAGCCATAATCCTTAACTTCTTTCCAACAATGCATCTTATAAAATGTTGCTACAGTTAAAATTAAAGCAAAAACTATAAAAAAACATCCGTATTTTTTCACCCTATTTTTCTGCATCTAATAATTACTTTTATTATATTAGTAATTTACAAGCATCTTACTCATCTTAAGTGCTTTTTCTTTATCCATAAGTGAAAGTATCTGACCAATTCTTTTTTCACTCATTTTACTCATAAGACCTAGGGCTATCGTAATATCTAACTCTTCCATAAGTTTTGCAGATTCTTCTGGTGACATGGCTGAATAAATTTTCGCAAGTTGCTCAACTTGCATATTTCTTTTTTGATCAACTCCCTCTCTATTTGTTTTAAGTCTTTGTGTTAACTCTCTTAATTCTGCAAGCTTTATTTCAAGCTCATTTTCTCTTGAAGTTAAATCAATTTCTCTTAAATCCATTTTCTTTGCACGCTCTGAAAGCTCAACTCGTCTTGCATCAAGTGCTGTTAAAACTTTTTTATCTTCTTTTGAAAAATTTTCACTAGGAACTATAACTGGTGCTACCATGTTTGTTGTATCTGCAGAAACTTTAGAAACACTTGCAAATCCCACAGCCTCTAATGCGCTAAAAAACACTTTTGTCATAGCAAACACGACAACAAGAATAAGGCAAACTGCTTGCCCTCTATCCATAGTTTTTATAGGAGGAAGTGAAGCTTGCATTGAAGAGTTAGAAGTACCTTGATTATAACCTCCAAATTTTGAAAAACTTGATGTATCACCTCTTAAACCTTGCCTTATAGTTTCTGCGATCTTCTTAGGATCAACTTTTTGCTTACTAGCACCCCCCTTTGATTTTGCAGCCATCCAATTTGTCATAGATTTGTGCAAATTTTCATATAGTGCCTTTGCTTCCTCTCTTGTCATTCCATTTGTTTTAGCCATAAATAAATCCTTTTATTAGTAATCATCCTATCTTTTTAAATCGTTGTACCATAGTGTTGTCGTTTTCTTTCTCCTCTTCTTTTAGAAGATTTTTTTTGTATTCGGTTTCTTGCTTTTCTTTTAAAATCTCTAAACTCTTTGCTTCTTTTGATGCTTCAAGATATTCTTTTCTTGCTTCCTGAGCTTCAGGCTTTAGTTTCTCAATTTCCTCCTTTTGTTTTTCAATTTCTAAATATAAATACTCACCATACTGCCCAGTTAAAATTAAATAGTTAATATTAACTACTCCCTCTTTAATTCCATTATTCTCTGCTTCATATTGTAAGTTTTTTAATCTTTCTTCTGCATTAAATAATTTTTGATTTTTTAAAGTTAGAACTCTTTTTTTCTCATCTTTAATTGATTCTCTATATTTTAAAATTCGTTCTAATTTAAATTTAAACTTTTTCATAAATTATTTATGCAAAATATAAATTAACCTTCATTAGTCAAAATTTCTTTTAACATATTAAAAGTTTCTTCTTTAGTGCATTTCTCACTTGCTTTTTGTTTTAAAAAGCCATTGATTTTATCATTTAAAGAAACTGCTCTATCAACTTTTAAATTTTGCCCCGCTTTATATGCACCAATTGTAATTAAATCTTCATTATCCCTATATGTTGCAATTAAATCTCTAACCTCTGATGCCATATCTACAACATCACTAGAAACAATATCTGGCATTACCCTTGATACACTTTGTAAAACATCAATTGCAGGAAAATGTCCACGTCCTGCAAGCTTTCTATCAAGCACAAAGTGCCCGTCTAGAATTCCTCTTGTAGTATCAGCAATTGGTTCATTCATATCATCCCCTTCAACAAGCACTGTATAAAGCCCTGTAATCGAACCTTCGCCATCACAAGTTCCTGCTCTTTCTAAAAGCTTTGGAAGCATTGCAAAAACTGATGGCGTGTAACCTTTAGTACTTGGTGGTTCTCCCGTTGCAAGACCAATTTCACGCTGAGCCATAGCTAGTCGTGTAACAGAGTCCATCATTAAAACTACCTTTTTTCCTTTTGCTCTAAAATATTCCGAAATAGAAGTTGCTAAAAACGCAGCTCTAATTCTAAGTATTGCTGACTTATCCCCTGTCGCCACTACTACAATTGATCTTTTTATACCTTCTTCTCCTAAATCCTTTTCTATAAACTCTCTTACCTCTCTTCCTCGCTCTCCAATAAGAGCAATAACATTAATATCACTATCAGAATGACGAGCTATCATACCAAGAAGTGTTGACTTACCAACTCCAGAGCCGGCCATAATACCAATACGCTGCCCAAGTCCTATAGTTAAAAGTCCATTTATTGCTCTTACTCCCGTATCAAAACAATCTTTAATCCTAGTCCTTGTTACAGGATTTGGTGGGTCATTATGAAGAGAAACTTTCTCACCCGTTAAAATAGCCTCTTTCCCATCCATTGGATTGCCAAGACCATCGATAACTCTTCCAATTAATTTATCAGATACTAAAACCCCACTTGATGAATCCCGAGATATTACCTCTGTTCCAAGTGTTACACCTTCTACTAAATCAAATGGCATCACTAAAATATTATCATTTTTAAACCCTACAACTTGTGCTAAATGTTCTTTTCCATTTGTGCAAATTGCAACATGCGACCCGACAGGAACTTTAGGACCATTTGCTTCAATTAAAATTCCTGCACTACTTACGACACTCCCTTTAAGCTCAAAAGGTGAAACAAAATTTAATGCTGCATTTGCTTTATCTAGTAATCCCATAAACTAACCTTTTAAATGCACTATCTAAATCAAAATTAGCATCTCCTAAAGATGACTCAATTACACAACCCTTATTAATTGTATCATCTGCTACAAATTCAAAATCATTTTCAACATTTGAAAATTCTTCTTTTTTATTTATGCTTTTTAAAAATCCAAAACTTTGAGTACTTACTCTTATCTTTTTTATTGTTGCACCTTTTATACTTTCAAGTGCAGTATGAATAACCTCTAAAATATATTCCGGATTTTCTTTCACTGTGTGATTAATTATTTTACTTGCAATATTTATACTTAAATTTAATGCCTCTTTCTCTATATCATTTTTATATTCTTGAATTTGTGTTTTTAAATCATCTAATACTAAGTTAACTTGATTTTTTAAATCATTTTCTTCGAATTCTTTCTGAGCATTTGCTTTTATTGTCGCCTCTTCAAATCCTTTATCGTAAGCTTCCTTTGTTATCTTATCAATTTCTTCTTGCTTTAATTTTATAAGATCTTTTTCTTCTTCATCTTCTTCTTGTTCAGGTTTATCTTCATATTTTTTTAAATCAAAAGCTTCACTCTCAGGAAGATGTAAACGCTTATCACCCTTATGAGGAATTCCACCATAATCTGCAAACACAGGGTCAACAACAAGGTTACTTTCATCAAGTATATCAAGAGTTATAGGAATAAAGCCTCTATCTGGATGATAGTTTCCTACTATCTCCCAGCTTGTTGCCTCATAAGGAGCTTCTTTATAATCTACTTGTGATTTACACTCTTTTTTCATAACTTATAAATCAAACCTATAACAACTTAAACTATAACCTACCATCATTTAACCAGTAACGGATAAGAAGAGCTGCCTGTTGAGGATTTTCCTTAACAAGCCTTGAGTTCTCTGCAAGTAAATCTTCAAGCTGATCAAGGTCAACTGCAGGCTCAAATGTAGGAATCTTAACTTTAGCTTTCTCTTGTTCTAACTCTTGTTCTAATTCTTCAAGTCCTGAAGGAAGCAATCTACTTAAATCAATCTCTGCATCTGTTGGAGTAATTAAAAATTTAATTAATGGTTTTACAAGGACAAAGAAGAAAAGAAGTATAAATATAATTGGGACTGCTTTAGTGATTGCCTTAAAAATTAAATCTTGACTCTCTTGTTTTTCCATAATTTTAACAAAATTATCATCTGTTTCATAAAACGGAATATTTTCAACAGTCACAACGTCACCTCTATTTGGGTCATATCCGACAGCACTTTTAACTAAACTTTCAATTCTTTGCATTGTATCTTCACCAAGTGGTACGAATTCTTTTTGCTCCGGTGTCGTATCAGTAGCAGGTGCTATGACTTTATAAGTACCATCTACAAGTACTGCAACTGATAATCTTATTAGTTTTCCTTTTGGTGAAATACTTTTACTTATTGATTTTGAAATCTCATAATTTTTTACTTTCTCTGCTCTACTACTATTTTCTTCACCGATTCCTTGAGGTGCTAATAAATTTGTATCTCTTGTTAAATTTGAAACGACCCCTGGAACGCCACCTCGCTGAGAAGTTCCTACTCCTTCTTCAATTGATTTTTCAGATCTAATAACTTTTCCTGATGGGTCATAACTTTCCTCTTCTCTTTGAGATGAAGAAAAATCAAGCTCTGCTGTAACTTTAGCAACAACCTTCTCTGGTCCAATTACACGCATAAGCATTTGTTCAATTCTATTTGAATATGCTTTTTCTAAGCTTTGTTGATAATTTAACCTCTCAGAATCAATATCAAATTCATCTTTAATATCATCTTGAGAAGTAAGAAGCTTTCCTGTGGAGTCAACAATTGTTACATTCTCTGGTGTCAACCCCTCAACACTACCTGACACTAAATTGACAATACCTCTGATTTGTTCTTTTGATAGTCCATTTCCAATATTTAGCTTTAACATAACAGAAGCAGTTGTTGGAATTTTATTTTTCATAAAAACTGTTTTTTCTGGCTGAGTGATATGAACTTTTGCAGAAGATACTGAATCAAGTGAGCTTATAGTTCTTTCAAGTTCTCCCTGGATTGCTCTTACAAATTTTAATTTTTCAACAAAGCTAGTTGTTCCAAAATTTGTATTATCAAAAATTTCAAAACCTACTGTACCACCTTTTGGAAGTCCTTCTGCAGCAAGAGAAAGTCTAAGCTCATGAACCATTTCTGGTGGGCTTACCGCGATTATATCACCATCACCTCTTATTTGATATTTAACTTGTTTTTCTTTTAATTTTTCAACAATTGTTGCAGAATCTACTTGTTTTAAATCTGAAAAAAGCACCGCGTAATCAGGTTGACTTGCCCATTTTGAAACAAAAACTATTCCTGCAACTGATGCAACAATTAAAAGAGGAAATAAAATTTTTTGAACTAGAGGTAACTTTAAATACCCTTCAAATAAATTCCCTAGTATTGCACTTGGATCTAATGATGTAGCCACTTAAAAACTCCTTGTTAAAACATCCACATAAAATCAAAAAACCTTATTTATATTGTATAAAATCATATCTGCGTTCTCATTACTTCTTGATATGCCTGAACAATCCTTTGCCTTACGGTATTCATTAGTTGAAATGCCACATCGGCTTTCTCTAATGCGATCATAGCTTCATGAGGTGTAATATTCTTTTTCTTTAAAACTAAATCTTCAATTTTTTGGTCTGCTTCAAGTTGAAGTGAATTAACACCTTTTACAGCATCTTTTAAAAAACTTGCAAATGACTCCCCATCTTCTTTATTTCCATTATCATTAATTTTTAATGAATTCTTAGAAAAAGAAGATAACTTTTCCTGAGGAGTAATTTTTGAAAAACGATTATATATTTCATCTATAGACATTTTTAAATCCCTTTATTTTAATATCTAATTGAAATTTCTCTTGCTTGCCTTAACATTTCCCTTGCAGTTTCAAGTGCTGTAGCGTTAGCTTGATAAAGCCTTGAAGCTGTCATTAAATCTGTCATAGCGGATACAACATTTATATTTGGATATGAAACATATCCGTTTTCGTCAGCATCAGGATGTCCTGGCTGATAAACCATCCTTGCAGGGCTATTGTCTTCGACAACTGCCATAGCAACAGGTTTTGCTAAACTCATTTTATCTAAAGATGAGCTAAAACTTCCTTGCAATGTTTTTGCGACTTGCACTAATTGTTTTGGTTTATATGGAGTGCCATCTTCAGTTTTTGTGGTTTCTGCGTTAGCAATATTTGAAGCTAAAAGATTTACTCTAAGTCTATTTACGCTAAGTCCATTTGATAAAACCTCTATGCTATCAAACATAATTTATTCTCCATAAAAAAATAAAATAAAACCTTAAAACCTTTAAAAATCAACTTATTAAAAACTAATTTTGTGCATATCTAATTGCATTTCTTAAAATTTGTAGTTTCTTACGAACAAGAGAAGCTGACAAATTATAATCCGATGCATTATTTGCAAGTTTACCCATTTGGATATCGATATCTACATTGTTACCATCACCTTTTGTTGCGCCTGAATAATCAGGGATTATATAAGCGCTAGTATTATCTGTGATATCAAGATGCCCTTCCTTGGTTTTGCTCACGTTTGTTTTATCTTTTGCAAATGCTTTTTCAAGTTCATGAGCAAAATTGATATCCATAGATTTATATCCAGGAGTTTCTGCATTACTTATATTGCTTGTTATTGCTTGAGAGCGAAACCAGTATAAGTCCATAGCCTTACTTAAGGCACCTATGCTTTGATCAAAAAGCTTATTTACATTTTTTATTTCTGTCATTTAATAAACCTTTATTAAAAAGATAAACTTTATGCAAAAATACCTTTGCAATTAATATGCTAAATATAGAAAAAAGTTTTGCATTATTTTTCAATGAGTTATAAAGATTTTTAAATAATTCTTGTGTCAAAAAAATGACAAATAAAATAAGTTATTAGTATTCTAATATTTAGACATGATACTAGTCTCTTTATTTACCAGTTTATATTAACGACGTAAGTGAGTTAGCAGAATTTTGAAGCTCAGACATCAATTTTTCAAATCTTGCATACATTGCTCTCATTTGACTTTCCTCTTTTGCAAGCATCGATTCATATCTTCCAATTCTATCATTGTAATCCGTAATTTGATTAGTATTATTATTTATAACGACATCTAATAAACCATTATATCTTGTGAACTGTTCAATCGTGCCACCTGTTGATGATAATGTATCAGAAAATTTTGTTAGTATTGAATTAATTGCATTAGGATCCTTTGAAAATGCTTCTTCAAATTTATCTGTATCAAAATCAAGCGTTCCAAGTTTAGGATTGGTTGTAATTCCAAAATCTGCAAAAATACGAACATACGTCCCATTAGCTTCTTTTGTGGAAGTGATTACAGCCTTAATTGATTGCACAACATTATTATCAACAGTCGTTTTTGATAACGCTGCGAATATATTTTGAACATCATCACCATCTTCTTGCCTTTCTACAGTATTATTTTCAGATACAAATGAGAATATGTCATTAATGGCATCAATTATATCTTTAACATTTGACTCTGTGTTATCTAAATCGTTTGAAATAGTAACAACAGACGTACCTATTGCATTTAAATTTAACGAAACACCTGGGATAATATCAGCAACACCATTACTTTCTCTTTGAATATTTGAAGCTAAACCAGCTATTGAAAATACTGCATTTTTTGCTTGAGTAAGAGTTCCATTATTTATAAGATTTTTAATATTTTCACTTCCAGATTCTGTTGTAACTTCCAAACTTCCCTTTGACAAACCTTCCTGAGAAGATGTTATCATAATTGTATATGCTGGCTCAGCTGATGTACCAATATTTATACATGATGCTTGACAACCTATATTATTAGCATTTATATAATCAACTATATCAGCAGGTGTAGTCGTAGCTCCTATTTGTACTTGCAATTCCTTTTGTTCAACACCCGTACCAACTTTTATAGTAAAAGTTTCACCAGAAACTGCACTACTATCAACGATAGAAGATGCAGATTCGAAAGTCCTTCCTACAGTAAAAATTCCTCTTTTAGCAAGTGATGTAACCGTTATATCATAACTTCCCTGATTTGCTACATTGGAAGCAACAGCGCTTACCACAGATTCATCACTTGATAACGCCTCTTTTTTTACAGCTCCACCAGCAAGTGTGTTATATTTTGATAATTCACTCTTAAGTGATAACAGTTTATCTTTTAACGTATTTATAGCACTAGATTCATCTTCAGCTTCCGAAATCTTATCTTCAAGTGGCTTTATACGTTGTGACCTCTTTGCATCTAAAGTTGCCTCAATCAATGCATCGGTATCTATTCCAGATGCCATACCAGAAAAACTCACATTAGCCATTTTTTGCCTCTTTTTTCTTAAAAAAAACTATTTTTAAGAAAAAAGCAATTTTGATGCCAATCATTTAGAAAATCTTTGATGCAGTTTTAATAGTTCTTTGTATTTCTCCTGAACTCTTAAGAATTCCTCGGTTTCTTTTCCCAATATATCTGGGTGAATTTTTTTAATTTTTTTCCTATAAATCGACTTTATCTCATTTAACGTCACATCATCTTTTGTTAAGCCAAAAAACTTTAATAATTGAATATACTCTTTCTTTTCCGCTGAATCCTGTTCTGAATCAGTTTGTGTTGAAGATTTCTTACTGTTTTGAAATCTTATAGTTTTTTGATATTTTTTTCCAAGTTTTATATTAAGTACATACCCCAATATAGTTATTGATATCACTGTAAAAAATATCCACAAAAATCTCTTGCAAAACAAAAACCAACCTTTTGGACTTAACAAAAATACTGAATTATGACCAATATTTGAAAGGACATCGTTCGAGAAATCTTTTTCTCCATGTTTTAATGCTTCCCAAGCAATAAGGACTCTAATCCTATCATTTCTCATATTCGTATCTGGACGTAATTTTAATAAAACTTCAAATTCAGTTATTATTTTATTTATATTCCAGTTATTAATAAGATATTTAACGTGGTTCTCTTGAAAATTTACAACTAAATTTCTTAGCCAAATATTATTCTTTAATATATTCGTAAGATTATTTAAATTTACATCTTTTAACAAACTATCTTCATAACCTGCATTATCAAATATAACCTTTAATGTATCTATTACCCTTTCTGTAATTTTATTTTCAGGTATCAAAAATAGTAAATTTAAAGCTTCTACATATTTTTTCTCATTCAGACTTTTATCAACTAAATCATAAACTTTTTCTATAAAAGTTTTTTGAATAATCTCAAAAAATTTTAAATTTTTATAAAATGACAAAGAAATATTTAGTAAAGAATCTGCACTAGAAATCCCCTTAATTTCATTTAATATAATTTTTGTTCTATTTAAATCTGAAAGTGTTTTTTGATAATACTTATTTGAAAATCCTAAAATTTTTTCTTCTAAACTTACAATTTTTGAAATACTCTTTAATGGATCATCTCTAAGACAATAATCATTTATTAAATTATCAAATTCAAGAATAATATTATCCTCATTCTTTAATAAAAATTCTAAAGCTTGCGAACTATCAAAATTACTATCATGTAATGTAACAAATAATAATGCTTTGCTCAACTCTTGATTAACAGCATTACTTTTTAATATCTTATTTGGAATTTTCTCTTCAAAAAACTGCTTGAAAAATTTTAATGATATTTCTTCTCGCTGCTCAAATAAGAATAAATTATGTTTTTCAATTAATTTAGGATCATCACAGTTATTCACAAACATTAAATACGCAAGAGACGCAACATCATATTGATTTTTATTAAACGCATTTTGAAAGATATCAATCAAGCAATTATTGTCACAAATTTTATAGAACTCATCTAAAGGCAGCTTGCTTATTAAATTTTTTATAACATAATAATTTAAATTATCTTTTCTTATTAATTCATTTCCATTTTTTTCAAGACTAATATTTACAAATTCATTGTCTAGAAAATCGATATTATCAACAGGAAATTTATGGTCATAGATGTTAACCTCTGCAGCCGTGGCACTACTTACTAATAAAAATGACAAAATTATAATGCGTTTTAACATAATTTTTCTTTTATGTGACCTTATTTAGCGAGCTAAGCCATAAACTCCTAACTTCAACTCTTCATAATCAGGATTATTTGTGTAAACTTTAACTACAGCCTTTAAATCTTCACTAACATCATCTGAATCAACACTAAGAATTAAATCATACGCCTTCCCTGCATCAGTTTCCACTGCACGTAATTTTATACTACTATCTGTTGATTTTAACTTAGTTACTTTTAAAGGGACATTTGATAAATTATTAATCCTTACTATTCTTTCTTTAACACCGCCGTCTAAAACACCAAATGAAATCGTACTTGGTGTTAAATAAACATCCCCTTGAATTCTTGCAAACACAGGAATATCAACACTAGATTGCGTTCCTCCGATTAAATCGACAACGATTCGATCTCTAAATTCACCCGTAGGAACAGAATCTTTTAGGAATACTCTTAGTTTTAAATGAGAATCTGTTTTCTCTAACACTTGAACATCTAAATATTTTGACATTCTATACGATTCTCCTATTTTTATTGAACTATTTGTATCAATTGTAACATCCTGAAACGCCTCTCTATCTTTTATTGTTTTAGACCATTTAACGCCATAACTTAATTTTGATGGAAATACTTTTACATTAGTGACAATGTTACCTTTTATCGTAAAAACTTTTTCAGGAGTACCAAGGGCATTTGAATAAACTCTAACTGTCTTATACACATCACCTGAGAAACCTACTGTTCTAAACACAACTTTTAGATTTGTTTTTTCTTCTGGCCTTAAGACCTTTTTAGCAACATCAGCCACTGTACAACCACAAGACGTTATAATTTGTTTTATATGCAAATCTGAATTTCCAGTATTTTTTAATTCAAAAGTATGTTCAACTCTACTCCCCTCAGACACTGAACCAAAATTATACGTAGTATTTTCCGAAGAAATTTTTGGAGCTCCCATAGAAGCAGAATATGCCTCAAATACGAAAAATAAACTGCTAACAATAAACGCATAAAATAATTTTGTTTTCATAATAAAAAAAAATACCTTATAAATACAAATTAATTAATACTACGCTAAATTTTTATCTTCTAAAAACTTTGTATAAATATCTGTTGATACGAAATCTTTATCACTTAAAATCTTTTTAAAGATATCAATATTGGTTTTTATTCCTTCAATAAAAAACTCATCAAGTGCTATTAATAATTTATTAATGCAATCTTGTCTTGTGTTACCAAATGCTATAAGTTTTGCAATTAAGGAATCATAATAAGGGGGAATCGTGTATCCCTGATACATCGCAGATTCTACCCTAATTCCCATACCATTTGGTTGGTGATATGAAGTAATAGTACCAGGAGATGGCATTTTCGTTTTAGGATCTTCTGCGTTTATTCTTAGCTCAATTGCATGTCCATTAAATGAAATATCTTCTTGACTAACAGATAATCCTTTTCCACTTGCAACGTTTATTTGTTCTTTTACTAAATCTATTTGACTTACCATTTCAGATACTGGATGCTCGACTTGAAGCCTAGTGTTCATTTCAATAAAATAAAATTTGTCATTTTTTGTATCAACAAGAAATTCCATAGTCCCTAAACTTGAATAATTAACCTCCTTTGCAAGTTTAATGCTAGCTTCTTCTAGTTTTTTAATTAAACTCTCTGATAAATTTGGAGCTAATGATTCCTCTAATAATTTTTGGTAACGTCTTTGCATTGAACAATCTCTTGTCCCGACATGAACTACATTTGAGAACCTGTCCCCAATTATTTGGACTTCAACATGCCTAACTTTTTCTAAAAATTTTTCAACTAAAAGCGTCCCATCACCAAAAGCATTTTTAACTTCGATAGTAGCTGTATTAAAAGCAAGCTCAAAATCTTGGCTATTTCTTACAATCTTCATTCCTCTTCCACCGCCACCAGCACACGCTTTTAAAAGCACAGGAAATCCGATATTTTTTGCGACCTCTAATGCTTCACTAGCTTCTAAAAATCCTTTACTATCTCCAGGAATTGTCGGAACACCAGCTTTTTCAGCCATCCTCCTAGCTTTTGCCTTATCCCCCATTAAACGTATATGACGAACCTGAGGGCCTATAAAAGTAAGCCCACATCGTCCACAAATTTCTGCAAACTCTGCATTCTCACTTAAAAATCCATACCCAGGGTGAACTGCATCTGCCTGAGTAGCCTCTGCAACTGATATAATAGCCGGAATATTAAGATAACTTTCGGAAGGCTTAGGACCACCTATGCAAATGCTTTCATCTGCAAGTTTTGCATGTAGTGCTTCATTATCTGCCGTAGAATATACAGCAACTGTCTTAAGGCCAAGCTCCTTACAAGCACGAATTATTCTTACTGCTATTTCACCCCTATTTGCTATTAAAACTTTATTAATTGTCATACGTTATCTATATAAATTTTATTGTAAAAATATACTTACTTAATTTTAAAAAGTACTTGTGAAAATTCTACGATTTCAGAGTCTTTAACACATATTTCTTCGACAACACCATCACAAGTAGATTCTATCTCATTCATAACTTTCATAGCCTCAATAATGCAAAGAACTTGTCCTTTATGAACCTTATCTCCTATAACTACAAAAGGCTTAGCATCAGGAGCAGGCTTTCCGTAGAAAGTTCCTACTATTGGTGATTTTATTAAAGTTACCCCCTCTAGCTCATTATTATCAACCTTTTCTTCCTGCCTTGCTGTTTCTTCAATTGACCCTTTTAAAGTCTTAGGTGCCGTCTGTTTTACGAAAGGTTCTTTGTTAATCTCATCAAAGTCTGCTAAATGTAATTTTATATGCTTACCATTTTCATTAGACTCATACTCTGAAACTCCGTTTTCCCTTAAGAAGTCAATAAGCTCTTTTAATTCATTAATATCCATAAAAATATTTTCCTTTTACATAATTATCTATTTAATTATTATATAATAAAGTCAAAAAGATTTAAAGATGACTAAATTAATGTGTTACACCTATAACTGTATAACAAATTCCATTCTTTACAGTTGTATTTTCAGACATTTTACTTGAAAATTTAAAATCATTAGGTAATTTATATTCCCTAATCTCATATACTATTCGTTTAAATGCTTCTTTATAAACAGAATTTTTCATATAAGAAACACCTGATTTGATTGAAAAATTTAGAGGAAATTTAATTTTATCTAATAATATCTTTCTAAACTCATCATTATATTGCGGTTCATATATAGCTTTTGCAGAAACCATTTTACCATGTGCAGAATCAATAATATTTTTCTCGTTACAACTTTTATTAAACAACACATGTGCTTGTATATCAATTGGAGATAATTCATTTATAACAATAGATACTTTTGAAAACGCTCTATTAAATATGCTTGATAACTTCCAATCATTATAGGTTAATTCATAACTTCCATCTCCCCTATTAACCAATCTCCTTGGACACATAACTATCCCCTGGATATTTCCCTCTCCAAAATCAGGAAGCATTACAAATAAACCGCTTCTAGTTTCATCTAAGACAAAAAAAGCCTTTCGCATTTTGCGTTTCTTATACTTAAAGGCGATCTTTCGGTTAATTCCTTTATTTTTATTAAAAAATTTAGTTTCTAATTGTAAATTATCATTATTAAAATTTACCATTATATTTTTTGATGTCGGATTAAAATATTTACTTGAATTACTATCTTTAAAAGATACGCCTATTTCGAAATTATGATTAATCGAATAAACAACACCTTGAAAATTAGATGAAAGATTTTTTCTGTCTTCATTTAAAATATTTATCGCATTATTTCTTAGTACAACCTGATTATCTGTATCACTATTATAAATTTGCGACTCAATATTCTTAAAAATTTCTTCTGAATAAGGGCTAGTCTCATTGCTTTCAATCATATTTAAATTTAAACTTTGAAAATCACTATTTTCTTGAGCAAATATATCATTTGATAACCAACAAAAAATGCACAGAAAAAATAATTTAAATAATATAATATTATTTTTCTTCATGTTTATTCTTATATAAAAAATGACGCTTAAAATAAAAAAACGAGACAAGACTTATAATAAACATTATAAGTGAAATAAACTGACTTGTAGATATAAGATTAGAAATTATAAAACCTCTAATTCCATCGCCTCTAAATTGCTCAGTTATGATACGAATAACAGCATAACACATAAAATATGCACAAAATACTTGACCATCAAAACATTTTTTCTTAAAAAGCTTATATAAAATGATAAATAAAACACATAACAAAAAAGATTCATATAATTGTACAGGATGAAGTGCTACACTACGGAGTGCTGGCTCCACTATCGTGCTATTTTTAAAAGTTACTCCCCAAGGTAGTGTTGTAGGTTTTCCATAACAACAACCTGCCAAAAAACAACCTATACGCCCTATCGCATGTCCAAGTGGAAGAACAACCATAAAAATATCTAGAAATTTTAATACTGAAAATTTATATTTCTTACGTATAAAATATAAAAATGGAATAACTGCTAGTGGCGCGCCATAAAACACAAAACCACTTGTTATATAATTTAAAAGGCTATTTGGCGTATGGATAACTTCATCTAACCTAGTTAAAATATATAACAATTTAGCACCTAACAATCCTACTAATAATCCCCAAATTGCAACATCTTCATATAATTTAGGAGAAATACCTTCTTTTTGAGCAAGTTTTTTGGCAATATGCAAACAAGTTATAAAGGCTATAAATATCATTAAGCCATAACTATATATGTTAATAGGACCTATGGACAACAAAAGAGGATACATATAAAATACCATGAAAAATGAAAATTAAATAATTATTTAAAAATTTAACGTAATATTATACACATTCATATGAAAATCAAAACTCAAATATTTGAAAAAATATCTTTAATTCCAAGTATTAATGATAAATTCTTTATTTCTGATAAGAATATCCATCATTTAAAAAATGTTCTACGTTTAAAACATGGTGATATTATAAAAATCATTTTTAATGAAGATTATGAAGCGCTAGGTGAAATTATTGATGTTAAGAAAGAAGTTATTTGTAATATTATTCAAATATCAAAATGCACTAATAACTATAACTTAAATGTAACGGTATGTTTTGCAATATGTAAAGCTTCACAAAACGAACTTATTGCAGAAAAATTAACAGAACTTGGTGTTAAAAATATTTATTTTTGGAATTCAGAACATACATCATACAAATTTGAAGGCACAAATGCTAAAAAAGAAAGATTAGAAAAGATTATTGAAGGCGCTTCAAGACAATCAAAGCAAACATTTATTCCAAAATGTGAAATTTTTAATTCATTAAATGACGTATTAAAAATTATTTCAAAAGATGATTCAACAATTTTATACTGTTCTCTCGATAATGAAAGAAAAATGATAAGGGACTTAAAAAATATAAAAAATAATATTTATATTTTTATAGGTCCAGAGGGAGATTTTTCGGGAAACGAATATAATACTTTAAAAAGTTTAGAAAATGCTATTCCAGTAACTCTGGGAAATTCTGTTTTAAAATCTGAAACAGCAGCAATTGTTGCAACAAGTTTAGTGTTTGGAATGATGTAATATCAGGATTCAGGTAGCAGGCTACGGGTATCAGGTAGCTGATTTGCTGAATGCTGAT
>CAKMMH010000004.1 GCA_927798255.1 uncultured bacterium
ATAAATTCTTAATATTTCTTATTTTAATCCTGTACTTAGAAGAAGCCATCTTCTTTCTCCTAATGAGCCATTTGGATTCGTTCCCATTTTTGACCAGCTTTTAGCTTGGAATATAAAGTGAATAAGATTATCATCTGCTTTTGCATTTGCTGGGGGATTATTATCTTTCCCTACTACTTTTACAGCATGTTTTAATATATCGTCAAAAGAGGAACTTCCAGAAGATGAAAGAAGCTTTACGTTTAAGATATTACCGTCTAGAGACATAATCGCTTCTATTTCAGAAAATGAATTAATCATTCTTATATCATCTTTACTTAAATTTTCCCAGCCACTTAATCTTAATTCACTAAATACTCTTGTTGCAACTCGTCTTACAAATACAGCAAAATATTCAGCTTTTGTATTTAATAAAGTCATATCGCCATCTGGAAGATTTGGTAAATACATAGAAGAACCAAAACCTCCATCAAATTTTGCACCACTTCCTTGAGGCCTAGAAAAAGGTTTGTAATTTTGATTTTTGGATAAAAGGTTTTGGTTAGATTTGTTATTAGAATTTATATTACCAAAATTTTTAAAAAGAGTGTTGTTATCTAGTTTTAGAGATAATGGCTTATTATTTGAGATGTCTTTATTATTTAAATTATCTCTTGAGATATTGTTATTTATTTTTGCGTTTATACTGTTACTTTTACTATTATGATTACCATGACTTGTGTTCTTATTTGCTAAATTATCACCTCTTTTAATCATTTCTTTATTCACGGTATTATCTTTTTCTGAAAGTAAATTTGTGTTTTTTGGCGTTATGTTGTTTTCAATATCGCTACTGTCAACAATTTGATTTTTTATTTTAGGAATAACTTCATTTTTATAATCTATAGGTTTTCTTACTTCTTTAGGTAGTTTTACAAATTCGATTGGAAAAACTTGCGAATTAAATTTAAGTTTTTCAAGTGAATTTTGTGGCTTGGTAATAAGAATATATATAAAAAATATATGAAATATAACAGAGATTAATATACCAATATTTAAATACGGCAAATCTTCATATAGTGTCTGCTTCTTATCATGTTCCTTATGTTTAATGTTGTTATCTTGCATTTATAAGATTATACTATATAAGAATTCGAGTTTAAAGAATATCGCTTGAAGTGTTAAAATAGAAAGTTTTGGTAATTTAATATCATTTAAAGGAGATATCAATGTTTGGTTTAAGCCCATGGGAAATTCTTGTCGTGTTAATTATTGCAGTTTTACTTTTTGGAAAAAGGCTTCCAGAAATTGGCTCAAGTTTAGGAAAGGCTATCACAAATTTTAAAAATTCAAGTAAGAATCCATCACTTGATAATGATAGTGATAAAATTGATTATACGCAAACTAGTGGTACTGTTGAAAGTGAAGTTGTAGATGTTGATAAAAAATAAATAATAGTTAGTAAATTTTAATCTGAAATCTAGTAACGTGGGGCTAGTTTCTAGTATTACTAGCGCCACAGATAGCTTGTTTTAGGTAGCCTGTTAGCTAGTAGCAGAATAAATATTGATTATTCTTTAATGTTAATTTTCTCAATAGTTATATTACTATCCTTACACATCGCCTTTAGCTTGCTGCAAAGAGATTTGTTAAAATCATTTAAATAATTATTTGTTTGAATAATTTTTGCATATTTTGTTTTTTCAATAGATGATTTTAATGTTTTATAATCGATAGGAGATATCACTCTTGTTTCTATAATTTCAGCATCAAGGAGTAATTCTTTAGCATAATCGCAGGATTCAAATATATCTTCACCAGTTGAAATTAATGTTATATCATTAGCTTCTTTTCTTATTTTTGCACTAATTTCGCTTAAAGGATCAGCTTCATTTTTATCGAGAGAAAAATTAGGTACTGGTCCTTGAACTTCATAAAGGTCAGGTGATATAAGAAAAAATGATGGAAAGTCTGATTCAATTGCATTGCTTAAAAATGAACAAAAATCATATGGGTTTGAAGGAAGAAATACATAGTGTTTAGAAGTATTATCTATTTTTGTCACATCTAATGATGCAAATTCATTATCAATTAAAATACATATATGTTTAAACGAAGGCTCATCTAGAGTTTTTGATAAATTTAAAATTTTTGAAATTATCTCATCATGTTTATTATTTGAATGAACAATGCTAAGTGTGCTTCTACCACTTATTGATGCCCCATTTGCAAAATCAATTATTTCTAAAGATGGATTATCTTTTAGTGTAACTTTGCCTTTATATTTTCTTACAAGGCCTAAGCTTTCTTTAGAATCATCAATACATACAAGTAATCCTTTAGCTTTAGTAGCTTTAAATTTTTCTAACGTATATGACAAACAATCTTGAAATTTAAGCAACATTTAAAAACTCTTTTAAATCATCTGAAATGAAATAACTAAGCTCAGAATTTAACGATCCTTTTAATTCATTTAGAGGAAAATTTAAAGACTTAATTTTTGCTTCTAAAAATTCTAATGGATCATTAGAATTTATAGCATCACAAAAAATTACAGCTGGTGTTAAATATTCCTTTGCATTTCTAATAGCTTTATGAAATGTACTCCTAAGAGAAAATATGTCATCAGTGCTTGTTTCAACCCTCAAAACTTTATCATAGTGACTATCAAGAATATTGTTTAATACCGTCATATCATTTGTAGTTGTTTGTTCGATAATGTATACACAAGGAAGTGAATTTGTAATTGAAAAAACCACAGATTCTAAAAATTGACTTAAAAATACATGCTTACTATCTAGTGTTACTAAAAATGCAGGCAAAAAACCAGTTTCTTTAAATGATGACGCCATACCTTGCATTACGCTAAAAACTCTTTCAGGTTCATCGTTAAAAGAAAAAGTTCTAAGTGTATTATTAATAATACTTTCACCGGTTTTTAATATTTTAAAATATTCTTTTATTCCTCGTTCTATTTTGTTATGTTTTAAAATAAAATAAGGATGAATTCTATCTGTTGAGAATAAATAATCACTTTGACTAGAGACAGAAGTAAGGGATACTGCAAGAGCTTCTAATTTATAATAAGAAGTTGGAAGTTTTTTGATATTTCCATTAAGAAAGCTCTTTAAAATAAGTTTTTCAAACTCTCTTAAGTAAAATATTTTTGAATATAATTCAAATAAAACTTCTTTATCCATATATAAAAATCCATTGTTTTTAATAAATTATCACGATAAAATTCTAATATACAAATTAAATTATTAAAAGACTAAATAATTTTTTTAATCAAAAATTTTAAAACAATAATGCTTATGAAAGTTTTTAAAAGATTATTAGCAATTGACCCTAGTTTAACATGTTCTGGTTGGGCTTTGTTCGATATAAAAACTAAAAAACTATTAAGTGTAGGAAATGTTAAGTCTAAGAAAGAAGGGGGGTTAAGCGAAAGATTACTTGATTTTCAAAAGAAAATAGTAATGTTGTTTGAAGCATTGATGTTAAATGGTCATGATGTGTTAATTTGTGAAGAGGCAACAACCATGATTGATCCAAGGGCGACATTAGTTGTAGAGCAAGTGAGATGTATATTTGAGGTGCTGGCTCGAAATTTAAATGTATGTGTTCCAGGTAGGATAAATCCTAGGACCGTACAGTATGAAATAATGGGATTAAAAGGCGTGCAAATTGATAGAGAGCATGTTAAAAAAATTGCAAGAGAGACTGTAAATGCAATTTATGCGGATATGCTAAGTCAAATTGGTTTTTTTAAACAAGATATTTTAAAAAAAAGTAATCAAGATATAATTGATGCAATTTTAATTGGAACATTAGGTTTAAGTAGGATTTTAAGTATTCATAATACAAAGTTAAATTTAGATGAGGTTTTCTCATCTAATTATAGGAGAAAAAGATGTTAAAAGTATTAAAAGTATTTTTAATTTGTTTTGTAATTGTTTTATGTGTTAAAGGAAGTTCACTTTTAGCACAATCTAGAAATTATAAATTTTTTAATGAAGATGCTAGAGGAAAATCTGAGCTTACTCTTTGTAGTCAAAACCTAGAAAACTATGGTTTATATAATGATTCAAGAAAAAGAATGCCAGATTTAACAAAAGATAATTATTTAGTAAAAGAAAAAGCATTAGCAAAAAGGTTTGCATATGCAAAATGTGATGTTATTGCTTTTCAAGAATTGCTTGGTAAAGATAATAATGCAAAAGAAGCAATTAAGCGTTTAGGAAAATTACTTGCTAATATTACAGGTAGAGTCTTTGATTTTTATTTATCACAATCAAATGACAAATATGCTAGGATGGGATTTTTGGTAGCAAGTGATAGAGCAGAAGTGTTAGATACTGTTTCATACAATAAAGTTGAGCTTCCAAAACTTATAAAGGGGGAGAAACCAAGATTTTTTACAAGAGGTCCTTTTGAAATACAACTTAAGGTAAAAGCAAGAGGAAGAGATGAGTATAAAAAGGTTAATATTATTACATTTCACTTTAAATCTAAAAGTAGAAGTAATAGAGATCCTTCAGAAACTAAGTGGGAAATTTTAAGAATGCAATCAGCAGAGGCATTAAGGAGTATTGTTGAAAATAGGTATAAAAATAGTTTTATAGATGGTGAGCAGATATTGATTTTACTAGGGGATAGAAATGCTGATTTTGATTCTGCATCAGCTACTATATTGAAAGGCTCTCACACTCTTGATATGTTTTCAGGAAATGCTCCTTGTAGACTTTCAAAAAGAGGTGTTCCGCTTTGTCAAGCAGGCGTTACTACTCCTCCTAGGTTTATATCTGTTTTAACAGATGATCCTCAAACGAGTAAATTACAAGGTACTTTTGTTTATAAAAACGAATATTCTTGGCTTGATGATATATTAGTTGCAGTGCCTAGTTTACCGTTTACTTGGGAGAATTATGCAGTGGAAGGTGATTATGATAGTGGTGTTGTAGATGTATATCCTCAAGCTTCTGATCATAGTTTGAGTTATGTAAAAATTAATTTTTAAGGATGAATTTTTATAAAAAATTTACAGGCAAAAGGGAAGGATGCCTTCCCTTAGCCTGTAATGTAACTTGAACTGTAATGTAACTTGAACTGTAATGTAACTTGAAGTTGTTATCGACCTTGATGTTTCGACCGTTAATTGAAGTTCATTTCAATTTCTTCTCCCAGTGCTCTACTTAATTTTCTATAATTGCTTCCATTCTTATAGATATAGAAGAAGAATCCGGCGTAATTGTCATACATTGGATCAATTGCCTCACCTTTCGTCCCAATTTGAGCGCCGTTAGTAATAACTAGGCCCTCGTATCCGAAAACGCCATGGAAAGTATAATTCCACAATTTGAATTTCACTTTATTTCCGTTTTTGTCAACTATGGGATATGGTGAACCGAAGCGCGGATACTCACCTTTTGTGATATTGCCATCAGTAGTGACAATAACGATTTTTTTCCGGATATCGGGAATTTCGAGAACGAGTGCCTTGTCCATTTGTTTGGGCTCTTCATACCATGCTCTGAAAGGATTGATAAGCCCTTGTGGCCTAATCTTTGTGCCATCGAACTTGACCCAACTTGCTATAATAGCTTTCTTCTCAGTCATTTGAACCTCTTCTAATCAGTCATTTGAACCTCTTTTAAAACCTTTTTATGATAAAACGTGTCTAATTAAAACTAGACACATTTGACGTATATTTTGAGAATATAATATGACAAATGAGTAGTCAATAATATATAAAAAAAATGATTAATTATTTAGTCATTAATTTTTATGTATTCAATTTTTAGAATTTCATATTCAACAATGCCTTTTGGAGTATGAACTTCTACAAAGTCTCCTTCTTTTTTTCTAAATAATGCGTTAGCAATAGGGGATTTGTAACTTATAAGACCTTTTTCAACGTTAATTTCATCTTCACCAACTATTGATTATCGTTTCTCCTCATCATGTTCATTTCAGAGTATTACGGTCGCCCCGAAGCGAATATCACTAGCATTTACATTTTCAGGGTCAATAATTTCTGTATTATCAAGTCTCTTACTTAAAAAGTGAAGCCTTGAATCAATTTGTCTAAGCCTTTTTTTACCATAAATATAATCTCCGTTTTCAGATCTATCGCCATTTCCAGCTGCCCAAGAGACTAATTCCACAACTTTTGGCCTTTCCTCATGTTGGAGTGTCTCGATTTCCTTAACTAGCTTATTATAGCAATTCCGTGTCATATATACTTTTTCATTCATTTTGACCTTATTTTTGATAAAAAATTAATATTTTATAGCTATTTTGGTTAATTTTAGCTGTTTTTCTGATTTTTGAATAGAAACCTAAAGAAAAAGCATCAAATATATAAAATAGTTTTAAAGTTTAAGTAGTTAGTGTCGATAAATCTAATATATAGGAGCTTCTAAAAAATGACAATAGGACGTGTCAGTTTATCAAAAGTTATAAATAAAGATTTTGTAACAACCATTCAAAAGATGTCTGTAAAATCCACGTCTGCAACTTCATCAGCTAGTTCATCGACAGATTGGAGCTCAACTTTACAAAGTGGGGCTAGAATTTATGCAAATTCTGTTTCTTCATTAAATTCGCTTATAAGTTATTTAAATGTTTCAAAAGATACACTAAATGGATTATTAGATTTAACTGATGGAATGCTCGAGCTTGCGCAAAGAGCAAAGAAAACATCTCTTGGTGCTCAATCAAGAAGAAAATTAGATTTTAAATATAAAGATTTAGTTAATGATTTTAAAGCAATAATTGATAAAGCAAGTAAATCAGAAAGAAATTTTTTAACTAAAGATGGATTAAGTAAATTATTTTCTATTATAGGTCTTAATACTCAAACTAGCTCAACTATAGCAGAAGTATTTAATGAATTTTTATTTGAAGGTGATGATAAAATATTAGCAAGTAAGGATATAAAACCAACGAAACAACCTATTATTCCAAGAAAAGTATATGGAAACGTTGTTACTTCAGAAACTTCAAGTTACATGACAAAAAAAGTAACAAACAATGAAGAACTAATGATCTCTGGTTTAACTGGTTCAGTATCAAGTTTATCAAGTGTTACTAATGAAGTTCAAAATGGTAATAAAGTCGTATCATATATAAATAATGTTACTGGTGAAAAAATTACACGAGGAAATGATGGCTATCAGTACGTATTAAAAGATGTTGATGCAGCTACTGGATTTTCTGTTGTTAGTAAATATGAAGGTGACCCCGATTTTGCTACTTTATTTTTAACTGATAATAGAGGAGATATTATAAAACAATTAACCATAGAAGAACTTAATTATACAGATGTAAAAATTTCAAAAGACTTTAAAACATTAGTCGCAGCAAGTCTATCAGAAGATCACGTAGAAAAAATTCAAAAAATAACTTTTAATGATAATGATGATAGTTCTCTTGTTCAAGAAATTGCAAGAAAAGATGAATTTGATCATGTGAGCTTCTCAAATATTCAAATAAGTCGTGATGGAAGCTATATTGCATATAGAGATAGTGAAGAAAATCAAAATTATTTTTTAAATAGTGAAAATCTTAGCGTTGACTCAAGTTTTTTAGCTAATAGTGATATTACAAAATTTGGTTTTATAGATAATAATAAATTAGCTGTATACGACGGAAATAATATTTCTACATATGAATATAATTCAAATTCATTTAATACATTAATTGAAAATGTAAATATTGATAAATTTGTTACTATGAACGAACCTTATAATAATTTATCATACATAGCATATTCAAGTATGAATGATTATAGTGTAAATGTAATAAATACAAATGGAGTACTTATAACATCTAATCAAGGAGACGAAGGAAACGATATAGTAAATCTTTCATTAGCATATAATAAATCACATGTAATCGAACTTGGTATCTTTGGAAAATTCAATGGCGCAACTTCAGAAAATGAACTTTATAGGGTAAATGGTGAAAATTCAACTAAACAAGCAAGCTCATCAGCAGCGTTAACAAAAGTATTTGATAGTAGTTTAAATTTAAAAACTGCAGTTGGAGCTTATAGAGTTGAAAATGCACTTAAAGCGTTAAAAGAACAAATTCAAACCAATATTAGTACAATGGATAAAATGTATGATGTAATTGGTGAGAATTTGGACTTAGTTAGAGCGACAGGATACGCACTTTTAGATTTATCACAAGAATCTTTAACTTCATTAGAAGCAGATGATATAGCTAAAAAGTTAAGGCATGAAATTACGAAAAACGCTTCTAAGGCATTAGCACAAGCAGAAAACTTAGAACCACTTGCAATCGCTGCTATGATGTTAAATGATGAGATATAATTAATATATATCCTAAAAATCAGTAATTTTTACTTCCATAATATAAATATTTTGTTACAATAGTAGTATAAGAGTTAGCTAGTATTTATGATTATAAAGTGAATTCAGGTAAAGACAAAAAAGATGCCAATTTAAAAATAGATGAGCAAGTAGTAACAAAGCCAATATGTGATTTACTTTCCAACATTGATGTCGAGTGGCGTTCAGTTATAACTCTAAGATATGGTCTAAATGGCGAGCCACCAAAATCACCTAGTGAAGTTGCAGAAATATTAGGAACTACTGTAGAAGCAATAAACTCTCTAGAAGTTAATGCCTTAAGATATTTTTATACTAAGAAAAGCTAAAAGAAAGCTAAAATCTTTGACTTATCTTGTTGATATTTAATAAGAATGCTATAATAGGTTAGTTGTATATTTATTTTGGTTATAAATTTATGTTTACGTTACCTAGTGAATTAAAGTTAAAATATGATAAGGATTATATTGATGATGTCATTAGTAAAATGGCAGTTGAAATGAATTCATTTTTTACAAATGAGAAATTTTTAAATGAAGAGATCTTAATTCTTGCAGTTTTAACTGGAGCTCTTTATTTTGCAGCTGATTTGACAAGAAAATTAAACTTTAATGCTGAAGTCGGTTCTATTAAGGCTTCTTCATATATAAATAATAAGCAAGAAGGAGATGTGAAGGTTCAAGGAAATGGAGCTAATGTAAAAGATAAAGTGGTCATTCTCTTAGATGATATTTGTGATACTGGGCATACGTTTGAAATACTTTCAAAAAACATGAAAGAGTTAGGCGCAAAGGAAGTTTACTGTGCTTCATTACTTCTTAAGCAAGAAAATACTTATTTTATTCCAAATTTTTCGGGAATTGTATATAAAGGTGATGATTGGTTCGTTGGCTATGGAATGGACGATTCACAAAAATATAGACATCTTCCAAGTGTTTATACAAAAAAGAAGGTATATTAATTAATGTTTTAATGTATTTTATTTAAAGGTTTGATGATGTTACCTAAAGACAATCAAGAAGTTTACAATAAAAAAACTAAATATTCGCTTGATATCCAAAATGTTACAAAATCATTTTTACGAAAAACGCTTCAAAAAGGTGGTTATACAACGCTAAAATCACTTCTTTTACATCCATTAAAGCATGAAAAAGCTAGCTCTAATGATTATATACACGTAATTAAGAATTTAAGTTTACAAATTCCAAGAGGAAAATCTGTAGGAATAATCGGAAGAAATGGAGCGGGAAAATCTACTCTTTTAAAATTAATATCTGGAATTTATCAGCCGACTTCAGGAACTGTTAAGGTAAATGGTAAGATTGCCGCTCTAATCGAGTTAGGCGCTGGTTTTCATCCAGATTTTTCAGGAAGAGAAAATATTTATCTTGGCGGTGCGATGCATGGAATGACAAGAGAGGAAATCGATTCAGTATTTGATGATATCGTAAAATTTTCTGAACTAGAGGAATTTATTGATGCTCCAATTAGAACTTACTCTAGTGGTATGTATATGCGTTTAGGATTTAGTTTAGCAATTCATACAAGTCCTGATATTTTAATAATTGATGAGGTACTTGCAGTTGGAGACGCTTCTTTCACGGCAAAATGTAAAGATAAGCTTTTTGATATAAGAAAAAATGGTACTACGCTTTTACTTGTAAGTCATGATTTAAGTTCTATCGAAGAATGGTGCGATGAGGCAATATGGATTGAAAAGGGAAGTGTTAAAACTAGAGGGGTACCTAAAAAAGTAATTGATGAATACCTAGACTTTTTAAATATTAGAGATAGTGAAAAGATAAAAGAAATAAATGATATAGAAAATAACAAAGATTCTAATAAAAATATTGCAAAGAATTTATTAAAATCAACTAGTGATGATTCCTTAAAAAATGTTAGTAATGGTAATAATAATGATGAAGATTTATTAGAGCTTTCAAATGTTAAGTGTTTTGATGAGAATAATAATGAATGTTATGCGTTTAAAACTAACGATAAACTTATAATTAAATTTGATTATTTATCTAAATGCGAAATTAAAGATGCTATTTTAGAAATTAGGGTGACAAGAAGTGATGGATTTCTTATTTCTGAAAGTAGTACAAAACTCGAAAATATAAAGGTAAATCTTAAAAAACAAGTCTTTGTTTCATATAAAATAAATGATTTAAATTTACTTCCTGCAAGATATGTTGTTTCAATTACAGTTAGAAAAAGTGAAAAGGGTTATTATGCATATAAAGACAATGCTATTAATTTTCTTGTTAGAAGTGGTAGTGTTAAATCTGGTCTTTTATATTTAAAACATGAATGGAGTATTTTGTAAGACTTTTTTGTATTTATTTTAGGTAAGTGTTAATGGGACTTATTAGAAATTTAGAAGATATTAAAAAATATAAAACATTGGTGAATGCTTTAACATTAAGGTATTTGGCAAGTAGGTACCGTGGCTCAATTTTAGGTTTCTTTTGGACATTTTTAAATCCGTTATTTTTAATGCTTATATATACCGTTGTATTTAAGTATTATATGAGATTTGATGATGTCGATAACTATACAATATTTCTTTTTGTGGGACTTCTTCAATGGATCTGGACATCTAGTGCGCTAATAGAAACATCTACTTCAATTACATCTAGTGCAAATTTTATAACAAAATCAATGTTTCCTCCACATATATTACCAACAGTTGCTTCTCTAACCGCGCTTATTAATTTTTTATTATCTCTTCCACTTTTATTTATTTTCATGATATTTTTTAAAGTTCCTTTTTATTCGACAATTTTATATTTGCCGATTGTAATATTTATACAATTTATTTTTCTATATGCTCTTGGTTTAATACTTTCAATCATGAATGTATATTTAAGAGATACTCAACATCTTCTTGGTAATATTTTAAACTTTTTATTTTTCTTATCTCCAATTCTTTATCCAATTGATAAAGTACCTGAGCAATTTTTATGGACATTAAAGGTTAATCCATTTGCAAGTTTTACATCCACTTACCATAGGTTAATACTTGATGGAAAACTACCAGAAAGCAATTTAGTTTATATGATGGTTGGAGTTACTTTGGTAACCCTTATAATTTCAATGTATGTTTATGATAAACATAAAGAACAGGTTGTTGACTTGTTATAATTTAGGATAAAGTTTTTTATGAAACAAAAAATTAATCAATTAGTTCATACATTAAGCTATGGTGATGCAATTTCTGGAGAGGTCATCGCTATAAAGAGAATTCTTGAAGAAAATGGTTATGAAAGTGATATTTATTCTATAAACACTCATCCAAAATATAAAGGACTAACTAAAAATTATAAAGAGCTTTCACAAGATACAAAAGATAAAATTATTTTACATTATTCACTTGGGTCAGATTTAAATAGAGTGTATGAAAATTTAGATAGCGCACAAAGAGTGCTTATTTATCATAATATTACTCCAGCTAAATTTTTTGAAGGAGTAAATCCAAGAATCGTTAACGATATTGAAAGTGGTTTTAAAGAGCTTCCTGAGCTTTTAAAAAAGACTGACCTTATAATTTCTGATTCTGACTATAATGCAAGTGATATTAAAAAGCTTGGTTTTGACTCAAAGGTACTTCCCTTACTATATGATAATAAAAAATGGAATATAGAGGAAAATCAAGGGATAAAAAATATTTTAAGAAAAAATGGTACAATAAATATTCTTCATACAGGTCGTCTTGCACCTAATAAGTGTATTGAGGATATCATAAAAAGTTTTTATTTTTTGCATCATAAAATTGAAAAGAATTCTAAGCTTTATTTGATAGGCATAGATATTGACACAGAGATATATTCTTTTATGCTAAAAGATTTGGTTAATGCATTAAATTTAAAGGACTCAGTTTATTTTTGTGGTTCAGTTGCTGATAGTGAGCTTAAGGCATTTTATAAAAATTCTCATGTTTATTTATGTATGAGTGAGCATGAGGGGTTTTGCGTTCCTATATTAGAAGCAATGAATTTTTCACTTCCTGTGGTTTCTTACGAATCAAGTGCATTAAAAGATACTGTAGGAAATGGAGGAATTCTTATTAATGAAAAGAAGCATGAGTATATAGGTGAGCTTTTATATAAAGTTGCGACAGATAAAATCATAAGAGAGGAAATGATAACTGCAGGACATAAAAGAGTAGAAGAGTTTAATGAGGATAATTTTACACGAAATCTTTTAAATTTATTAGGAAAATAATGATAAATGAAAGTAGCATTAGATATTAGCGCGTTAAATCCAAATTTTAAAGAACATGCAAAAAGAGGAATCGGGCGTTATGTAAGAGAAATTTATGGATATTTAAAAGAAAATCAAACTAATCTTTCTCTAAACACATTTGATCAAACACTACTCTTAAGTGAAACACAAAAAAATTTAATATCTTATCTTCCATGTGGTCGTCAAAGTGTAAGTCAGCAAATTTTTATTCCCTATAAATTAAAAGGTATTGCAAAAAATTCGGATTTTATTCATTTTCCAGCCCACACAGATGTTCCACTTTTTTCGCCACAGCCTTTTGTCGTAACTGTGCTTGATTTGATATATTTACTTTTTAAAGATTTGTATGATCAAGGAAATTTAAGAGCTAGGTTCGCAAGAAAACTTGAAATAATGTCTATTAAAAAAGCATCTATGATAATTGCAATAAGCGAGGCTACTGCAAATGATGTTAATAGATTATTAGGGATACCTTTTGAAAAAATTCGTGTAACTCATCTTGGAGTCGATAAAACTTTTTTTAATATTGAAAGAAATCTTGATTATGAACAAAGTTTTAGAAAACAATATAATTTATCAAATGATACAAAATTAATCTTATATGTTGGGGGAATTGATCAGAGAAAAAATTATAAGACACTTTTAGAAACTGTAAGAATTTTAAAAGAAAAATATAAAGATAATAATAAGTGCGATTTTAGAATAATAATGGTTGGAAATATCAGTAAGGATAGGCAGTACCGAATCTTTAAAAATTTAGTAAAAGAAAAAAACATAGAAAATTTAGTTATAGAAACCGGGTATTTAGATGATAATAGCTTAAAATTATTATATAAATTTGCAAATCTTTTATTTTTTCCGACATTATATGAGGGATTTGGGTTAACAGTCCTTGAAGCACTTGCAAGCGGACTTCCTGTAGTTTCATCAAATGCTCCCGCTGTAAAGGAAGTTTCTAAAGATTTTGCATTAACTTGTGACCCTAATGATGCTGAAAAATATGCATATTTCATCGATTTATTATTTTTTAATGACTCGCTATGTAAAAAAATGTCAAGTGAAGGTATAATTCATGCAGGGAATTTTTCTTGGTCTGAAACTGCTAGAAAAACAATTGACGTATACAAAGAAATGTATTCATTATGAAAACGCGAGATTATGTAATTTTTTTCATCATATTAATAATAGGATTTGCATTAAGACTTGATTTTTTATTAGCTAATGATTTTACAATTGATTCAGATGAAGCAATCGTAGGCCTTATGGCAAAACATATTATTGAAGGGGTCTCTCATCCTGTATTTTATTATGGGCAACATTATTTGGGCTGTCTTGAAAGTTATTGTGTGGCCTTCTTGTTTAAAATTTTTGGAATAAGTGTTTACGCGTTAAAGGTTGTTCCTCTTATTTTTTCTTTGCTATTTATTGTATTAGTATTTTTCTTAACAAAAGAAGTTTCTGATAAAAGAAGTGCTTTTTTTGCGATGCTTCTTTCAAGCGTTGCGCCATCAAGCCTAATTATTTGGTCGGGAAAAGCAAGAGGGGGATTTATCGAGGTATTGGTAATAGGTGCATTAGCTCTTTTATTTACTTTTAAATGGCAAAAAAGAGATGATAAAAATATTTTCTATACATTTATTATCGCCGGACTTTTAGGTTTAGGTTGGTGGATAAATAATCAAATCATTTATTTTATTCCTGCTATTTTTTTAATTTATTTAACAAGAATACTTTTTGATGAGAAAGATTATTTTATTAAAAAAAGACTTGCCTTATATGATCATTTTTTAATTGCAACACTAGCATTTTTCTTAGGAAGTATTTTATTTTGGATTTATAATTTTAGACATGATTTCGTATCTTTTGAGATGTTATCATCTGACACTGAAAATTTTGAACGTTTTGCTAGTAACTTTTTTCACTATTCAATTCCTATTATATTAGGAGCTAAAAGATATTGGCAAAGTGTGGATATTTTTACATATTCAACAAAAGTATTTTATGCCATACATTTATTTTTAATTTTTGTCTTCGCTCTTCCTGCTAAAAATAAGATTATTTCTAATAATAAGAATAAATTTTATGGAATATCATATAAATTTAGTTTTTTAATTATTTTTGCATCAATATTTTACTTTTTTACTTGCAGTAAATATGGAAGTTTATATTTAGCACCAAGATATCTTTTGCCAACTTATGTGATATTATTTCCAGTTTTGGGAATAGCATTAGGGAAAATATCAAGATTTAATAATGTTGTTTGTTTCGTATTTTTAGCATCGCTGCTTTCTTTATATTTATTTGGTAATTATGCTAAAAAGCGTGCTCTATTAGGTGAGCCTTTAATTTTTCAGGAGCAACGTGCTTCAGATAATCATCAAGATGTGATTTCATGGCTTAAACATCATAAGATTAATGTTATAAGAACTAATTATTGGATAGGGTATAGGCTCGCGTTTGAAACAAATGAGGAAGTTAAATTTTTAATGTCAGGTGTTCCTCATACAGTTAGAATTAAAAGTTATGAAAATTTAGTGCCAATTGACAAAAAAGATACAGTGCCTTTTTTAGCCGTTCCAAGAGAAGCAAGATATATAAGAAGCGCACTTAATTTTTTAGGATTTACGTATAAACAAAGAAGATTTAAAAATTATAGATTTATTTATAATATTCATAAAAATTTTGATGAGAGCAAGCTAGATAAAATTGATAACAGTAAAATTTATATAAATGTTTCAGATAATGATTCTTTAAAGCAAGCAATTAACGATGATAATATAGATACTAGGTGGGGATCTGGTAGACCTCAAAGCGAAGAAATGTTTGTAAAATTTAATTTTGTAACTCCGCAAAATGTAGCTGTTATAGAATATTTACTTGGTAACTATGAACATGATTACCCTAGGAAGCTAGAGATTCGAGGCGTAAATAAAAATGACGAAGAGAAAGTTTTATTAACGCCGAGTGATTATGAAATGTTTTCATATTATCTAGGTGATGCTTCTTTAAAAATTAGATTAAAAATTGATGAAGATGAATATAAAAGCATAACCTTTTACCAAAAAGGAAATGATAATTTTTTTGATTGGTCTATTGCTGAAATGAGTTTTTATTCGATGAAGTAACGTGAGTTTATTTTGTTTTAACGATGTAAGCAAAAACCAAGATAAGAATAAAAAGCAAAACATTAAATGATAGTAAAAGGTAATAAATTTTTTTCATGGTAATTATTTTAACATGAATTTATAAGAGAGGTAATAGATGAACTACAATGAATCACTTATAGTTATTCCATCAAGATATGCTTCCACTAGACTTCCAGGAAAGCCACTTTTAAAGATTGCAGGAAAAGAAATGGTAAGACGTGTTTATGAAAACGCCATGCTTGTTGCTGATAAATTAAAAGATGTTAGTGTAGTTGTAGCAACAGATGATGAAAGAATACTTGAGTTTTGTGATAATAATAATATTAATTCGCTTCTTGTAAATGATCCTTGTAGGTCTGGTACGGAAAGAGCAATAAATACTCTTAAAAAAATTAATGATCCAAATATTAAATATATAGTTAATCTTCAAGGAGATAATCCAATTTGTCCACCATGGTTTGTGGAAGAAATGCTTTTAACGTTAAAAAATGATGATTCATCTGATGTTGTTACACCTTGTGTTAATTTAACATGGGAAGGGTTAGATAAACTAAGAGAAGTTAAAAAGACAAATCCTTTCTCTGGAACGACAGTGGTTTTTAATTCTGATAACAAAGCTATTTGGTTTTCAAAAAATATTATTCCTGCCTTTAGGAAAGAAGAAAAATTAAGACAAGAAGGTAACCTATCTCCAATTTTCCGTCACATTGGGCTTTATGGTTATAAAGCAGATATTTTATTAAATAAAATTAGTAAGTTATCAGAAACCAGATATGAAAAGCTTGAGGGGTTAGAGCAGCTTGCGTGGGTTGAAAATGGCATAAATGTAAAGGTCTTTTTTGCTGATTACAGAGGAAGAAGCGAGATGTCTGGAGTAGATACCCAAGATGACCTGTTACGAGCGCAAGAAATAATTGAAAAAGAAGGAGATTTTAGTAATATTTATAAATAATTTTCTTATATCGTAAAAAATTTTAGAAAGTGGTAACAAATTGTATGAGAGATTTAAGAGATATAATTTTTGATATAACAAATATTGAATACAAAGATATCGGTATCATCTTTGAGCAGTACGATATTAAAAATCAAATCTTAAAAGAACTTGAAAGAGTTAGGATCTTATTTTTAAAAAAGGCGCTTTCTAAACAAAGCGAAAAATTATTAATAAATGTTTCTGGTATTCCAGGAGCTGGAAAAACGACTTATTGTAAAAAAATCTTAGATCAAATTCCTTATCTAAATTATGTTTCATTTGATGCTATTATGGAATCAATTTTATATTATCAAGTTGATATGAAAAATGATCCACAGTATGCATTTACAAAATGGGAAATTCCAGCAAGAATTTTAGGTTACGAAATTTTGATAGAATTGATTTCAAAAGGACTTCCAATTCTTTTTGAACATAGCTCTGCGAATTTTCAGCATGTTGAATTATTTAAGTATATAAAGGAAAAATTAGGATATAAAATAGAAATGCATTTTGTACCAATTGCATTAAAAGATGCATTAATTAGAGTTAAGAAAAGGGAGCGGTTGACAAAAAGGTATACACCAGAAGAATTGGTTGTCGATAGAAAATTGTTTTTACAACAAAATTTATCATACTATAAAAATATTGTTGATGTTTTCAAGGAGGCAAGGTAAAAATGAGTAAAAAAACTACACTCATTGTTGCAAGACATGGAAATACATTTAGAAAAGGTGAGACTCCAACAAGAGTTGGCGCAAGAACAGATTTGCCTCTTATTGAAAATGAAAAGGGAACTAGAATAGGAGAATATTTACTTAATAATAATTTAATTCCAGATGTTATTTACACATCATTTCTAGCTCGTACAATTCAGACTGCAACTCTTGCTGCTAAAAAAATTGGATTAAAAGAAATTAATTTAATTTTAAAAGATACATTTAATGAGATTGATTATGGTATTGATGAAAATAAAACAGAAGATGAAGTCATGTATCGTCTTGGATTTGAGGCTTTAAATACTAAAGGATTATCTTCAGAAGAATACATCGCAAAAGGTAAGGAATTCATCGATTTATGGAATAGCGCAACAGTTCCACCAAATGGATGGAATGTTAATGTAGAAAATATTATTAGTAGCATAAAAGAATTTGCGCAAGAAGTTGAGAATAAATACAAAGGAAAGAATATATTAATTGTTTCAAGTAATGGAATAATTAGATTTTTTCCACATTTAACAAAATCATACAAAGAATGTTATGAAAAATATGGTACTAAATTAAAAACTGGTGGCATTACAATTTTTGAAAAAGAAGAAAATAGCGAGTTTTGGACTTGTACTGCTTGGGGAGTTTAATTTACTATCCCTCTTTTCTCTTCTTTTCTTCTTCCTTCTTAATTCTTGAATAATCAAGATAGTATAGGTTTGCTTGGATATTGTCAGTATTAGAGTAAATGTAAGTTAAGAAAAACTCTGTAATTGTAGCATTTCTTATCGCAAGCTCTTCACAAAGTCTTAAAATTAATTGAGGTCTATTAGAGTTTTCTTGCTCAAAAGTTTCCCACCATTTTTTAGCACTTCCTGATGTATTTTCCCAATCAAGTTTTTTTCTTGTTTCGGTTATTTTGTTTTGTATTTGTTCATCTGACCAACCCGTCGTATCAGAAATTCCTTCAGGAATACCATTTGAACCTTCTCCTTGATTTGTTGATTTTACTGGTTCAGGGTCTTTTTCTATATATTCAATTGGAACATCTCTTAATTTTACAACTGTTGATAAAGAATCATTAATTTTCTTTGACATTTCAGGTATCTTATACCAAGGTGTTAAATATCCTTGGAATACAGGAGTATTTGGAACAAAGAATGTGTTTATGTTATCTGTTGGTCTACCAATTTCATCTGGAGTTAGTACAGCTCTTTGTTGCACTTGTTCTTGGATGTTGTCACTTTTACTTGCAAACATTTCAGTAATTTTCTGGTTAGAGCCAAGAGACGAAGTGTTAAATCTAATTGTCATTTGCCCCGTTTCTTTTGATGCCCATTCAGCGTCAACCATATCAAGAGGTGGCATGAAGATTTTTGATGTAAAACCTGCTAGTACAGAATCTGCATCATCTCCATAATTTGCCTTTACTTGAGCTGTAGATTGAATAGCGGCAACGATACTAATATTTCTTGAACGCAATGTATTTAATTTCACGTGAATATCAGGAAGTCTTCCTAGAGCACTTGCAAACTCGTCTATTACTAATCCTACAGGTCTTGGTAATGTAACTTTTGGACATTTTTCAGCATATTTTGTTAAGAATCTTAAGATTTCTACTATGATTACATTAGCCATAGGACGAAGCATCTCAAGTTCTGATTCTCTTAATTCTACAATAAGAATAGTTGGCTCTAAAATTAATTGCTCTAGGTCTAATTCATCAAATGCCGTAGTAGCGCGAATTGCTTTTAAGTCCCATTGAGATATACGCATACTTAACTCTGAAAGAATAGTATCTGCGTTTTGAGAACCACTTCTCACAAGATCTACAAAAGCTCTTGTGTTTCTTATTGCGTCTGGGTGTGCTTCTAGCCAGCTACAAAGTCCTTCTCTACCCGATTGCACTAGTTCATGTACTCTTGGCATCGAAAGAGTTTCATTAGGATCATTTAAAAGACCAACCATAAGAGCATTTAAAACAGCAAGTGCGTTATTTCTAAAGAAAGGGCTATCTGCTTTTGAGCTTGGATTATCTGTTGCCATAATAATTGTATTTGCAATTAATTTAGCATCTGTATCATCTTCAATTTTACTTAGGATATTCCAGCTTAAACTTCTTTCAAGATCTAATGGGTTAAATAAAAGGATTTTTTTACTAGGGTTATATTTTTTTACAAGGCCTGCAAGTTGTGCCCACATTTCAGGTTTTGAGTCTAGGATAATTACAGATCTATTTTTACTCATTACATCATTGTACAATATTGGCGTAATAAGTTTCGTAGTTTTACCACCACCTGTTTTTGATACTGCTAAGATATGTCTATTTCTATCCCCATTTGCCCAAATAAGATGTCCTTCTTTTAAAATTACGCCATCGCTACCTCTTAAATTTGTAACAGGAAGGGCTGTATCTGTTTCAGGATCTTTTGGCCTAGTCCACTCTAGAATTTGCGCTCTATTTGCAAGGTCACCAGAACCAAGTTCGTTACTTTTTGAACGCATTGGCCTAATTAAAACTTTTTCTCCAAGAAGCTCATTTGTGTCAATTTTTAAAGCTTCTTTTAGGCCACCTTCTTTCATTGCGTTTTTTAAGAAATAAAGTAGCCAACCTAGATATGTATAAAAGCCAAATGCTATAATTTCCTCTATAACGACACGTTTTTCTTTAGCTCCAACTAGTATATAAAATATTGGTTCAAAAATAGATGCTGATGAAGTTTTGCTTGTACCGTTTTCAATACGGTCTAAAATATTTGCAATTTTATCGGATAATTCTTGACTATTAAATGCAAGCTCTAAACATATTCCAAGAAGAATAAATCCTATAATCCATGGAAATTTATTTGCTAATTTTGCTCTTTTAAATTGAATAATTATACATGCTATTGCAAATGGTAAGATTAGAAATGCTCCAATTAACCCTAAGTTAACGTAGTAATTGATAAGTTTTAAAACTAGACTTTCAATAAGTAAAAACATAGTAAAAATCTGAAATTAAAATAAATAAAAACTTAAACTTTTGATAATCTTTAATACGACCTTATTATTATAATCGGTTGAAGATATAATAAACCTGTATATTATCTTACAAATTTAAAAAATTACTTCAATCTTTTATTGTAATAAATTAAACAGGTTATGTATTTTTATAGTTTTAAGATAGCTATTCTTTAAAACTTTTACAAGATTTTGAACAAAATTTTTAAATTTTTAAATAATAATAAGTAGAAGTTAAACTTAATAATTGTTAAAATCTTAATTGAAGGTTTAATAGCATTTTTTATTTTTAATTTAGGAATAAATACCATGAAAATATTTAAATTTGTTTTTGTCATATTTGGTTTTATATTTACTAGCTTTGCTAATGCATCAGGTGATACAAGTAATTCAGATAGCATTCTTGATAAAGTACAGCGTAATTATAAAAATATAAAAACTATTGAAGCAAAATTTTTACAAGATTCACATTCTGAAGCTTTAGGGCAAGAGGAAAAAAGTAGTGGTTTATTTAAAGCACTTATTCCTAATAATATAAAAGTTGAGTATAAAGAACCGCGTGAGCAAGTATATTTAGTTACCAAGGACGGGCTTACATATATAAATTACGTCGATTCTCAAGTTGTAAAAGATAGTGCTGATTCTGTTTTAAAATCAAAGTTACCACTAACTTTTCTTGCGGGTGTCGGTGATATAAAAAAAGATTTTAAAATTGAAAAGATTACACTTTTAGGCAATTCGTATAAATTTGATTTGGAACCAAAAGATGATGGCGAAATTGAAACAATTAGTTTATGGATAGATAAGAAATCGTTATTAATTAATAAACTTTTTGTTAAAGAATTAGGGGACAATACGATAACTTTTGAATTAAAAGATATTGTACTAAATAAAAATGTAACAAACGATAATTTTATAATTGAAATTCCGAAAGGATTTGATCTTATTGATAACCAAAATTAAATTAAATATTAAATTAAATATAAGGACATAATCATGAAAAAGTATTTTTCTATTATTACACTTGGTTGCGCGAAAAATACGGTAGATACCGAGTTTATTATTGGTATAATGGCAGATGCTGGATATGCATATACCTCTAATTTAGAAGAAGCAAAAGTTATTATTGTTAATTCTTGTGCATTTTTAAGCTCTAGTGTTAGCGAGAGTTTAAATGCAGTGTTTGAAGCTCAAGATTTAAGAAAGAATGGTAAATTAAAAACATTAGTCCTTACAGGTTGTTTGATACACAGATACAAAGACGAATTGTATGATAAACTTCCAGAAGTCGATATCTTTTTAAGTACAGAAGAAATAAAACATTTACCTAAGATTTTAAATAACAATTCTAAAGGAGCTTTTTATAAAAATTATGATGTATTTTTAGGAAATGAGAAATTGAAAAGGATTGTGACAGATGTTCCTTCTCCAGCCTATGTAAAGATTGCAGAAGGTTGTAATCATAGATGTGCATACTGCACTATTCCACTTATAAAAGGAAAATTAAAAAGTCGAAGCATTTCATCAATTATAAAAGAAGTTAGAAGTTTAGTTAAAAATGGAGTTAAAGAAGTCAGTCTTATAGCACAAGATTTAAGTGAATATGGAAGCGATCTTAAAGATGACACTAACTTAAATAAACTTATAGATAGTCTTCATAATGAAAAATTTCCTTGCAAATTTAGACTGCTTTATTTATACCCAACAGGAATAAACGATGGGCTACTTAGTAGAATTGTAAAATATGATGATTTTTGTAATTACATAGATTTACCACTCCAACATTCAAGCGAGAATATTTTAAAGGCTATGTATAGGCCAGTAGGTAAATTTTCATCATGGAATATTATAAAAAAGATTCATGAAAAATATCCTCAAATATCAATTCGTACAACATTCATAGTTGGTTTTCCAGGAGAAACAAGAGAGGATGTAGAAGATTTAAAGAATTTTGTTAAACAAGGTTATTTTTCAAGTGTTGGGATATTTGCTTACTCTCATGAAGAGGGAAGTTTAGCATACAGTAAATATAAAGATTATAAACAAGACAAGAAACAGGTTAAAAGGGATATTAAAGAAATTGAAATTATTCAACAGAAATTAAGAGTTGCTGAGCTAAAAAAATTAAAAGGAAAACAAATCAAGGTGCTACTTGAGGGGTTCCATAAGGATACGGATTTAATTTTAGTAGGAAGGACAGAGTTTCAAGCGCCAGAAGTTGACGGGGAAGTCTTGATTACTAATGTTGATCTTAGTAAAAGAGATATCAAGTTTGGAGAGTTTTATAATTCAGTAGTTACTAAAGTTGATGGTTACAATTTAGAAGCCTGTTTGATTGATTAACTACCTTAGATTTTAGGAATTTTTGCGCGTTTTCTAGATAAAAATTCCTAAAATAAGGCTAAACTTGAAAAAGCATGGGATTTGTTATACAATAAATAATCTCTTTTAAGGATGTTTATGTATTTAATTTAACTTAATTTTTATATGAGTGGATAACTATGAAAAAGGCTGTCGTCGAAAAAATTGCACAAGTTGATTTTGCTGGTGTTGTGGCAGATGAGCTTAATCTAGCTATTAATGACTTTATAGAAGAAAAAGGTTTTTGTACCGTTGTATTAGCGGGTGGTAAAACGCCATCTTCTATTTATAGAAGTTTATCTGTACCTCCAAGACGTGATGAAATCGATTGGAAAAAGGTAAAGCTATTTTTAGATGATGAAAGATTTGTGCCTTTTGAAAGCGATCAAAATAACTTTAAAATGATATCAGAAACTCTTATAAGCAAGCTTCCACAGCAGCCTGAAATAGTTAAAATTGATACTGATAACACAACTGCAGAAAAATCTTGTAATAAATATAAAGAGG
>CAKMMH010000005.1 GCA_927798255.1 uncultured bacterium
ATAAATGATGTAACGAATTAAAAAACTATACAAAAAAATCAATAGATAATAATATACTAGGAGATAACTCTTGGTGGCCCCTCAGCGGAGTTTTGCGTTGTAATGTCTCTCAAAATTTTTACACAAAATGTGTATTTAAGTCGAGAATATATGAGTTATTAACAGTTTTATTTTGCTCGTTAATTTTTGTTCAAACTATGCCGCTTTTGTGGCATCCTATAGCACGTTTGCATGCGGCGCAAGGGGCACGCGGGTTGTAAGGTCGCAAAAGCAAAGCTTTTGCGAGCTACCCGGTTGTATATAAAAAATATGTAATAAATAATAATATAAATATATTAGAGAGTTTTTGGTTTTTTGTTTTATTTTGATTTATGAAAAGTAATTTTATTGAAGCATACAATTCGAAATTTTCCACTAAATTGTTTGCTATCTTAATTTTTGTTTTAGGACTATTTTTTACAAGACAAAGTGTTTTTTTAGAAATTGATTCAAAAATTATAGGAGGCGTTTACGGAGATAGTGGGCTTTATTATTATTTAGCAAAATCATTTTTAAGAAATTTTACTAATTATCCTTATTTTCAAACTTCAATGTATTATCCTTATGGCTATACTTTAGCTTGGAGTGATAATTTTATTTTACCAAGTGCTTTTATAAATTTTCTAAATTTATTTTTTTCTTTTAATACCTCTTACAATTTATGCTTTATTATTGCTTGGGTCTTAAATGGTTTTTGCCTTTTTTTACTTTTATATTTTTTAACAGGTTCTATAATTTATTCAATTTTACCAAGCATGCTTTTTTGCATAAATACAAATTTAGGATTTGTCGTAGGACACCCACAGCTTCAATTTGTTTTTTTTATTCCTCTTGGAATTTATTACTTATTTAAATATTTATTATACGAAAAAAAGAAATATGCATTTTATTTAGGAATTACTATCTTTTTATCATTTATTACGACTGTATATTATGCAGTGTTTTTATGCTTAATCATATTTTTCTTATATCTGTCGTTTTTCTTATTAAAACCAAGATACATCTTAAAATTTAGCCATATAAAGAATTTTTGCGTTGGATTATTTTTAGGGATTATACCAATTTTAAGTTGTTTTATACCATATTATGATGTTAAAAATACTTTTAAAGTTAGGGGAATGTATGAGGCAAACGCTTTTTCATCAAACTTTTTATCATATTTTTCAAGTTCACCACTTTCTTATTTTTATTCAAAATTAAATTTTTCTCATGCAGAAAGCCTTTTATTCGTAGGGATCATTCCTATTATTGCAGTATTTTTTTGCTATATAACCATTTCAAAAGGCTCAAAATTTTTTAATAAGTGGCTACTTCTATTTTTATTTTTATTTTTTATAGGTTCATTTTTAACAATTTACATAACGGCAGAAAATAATATTTCTTATATAGCATCATTTTGTTTATGGAGTGGTTATTTAATTTTACTTTATATGATGATGACTTTAAGAAAATTAGAATATAATGATAATTTTTATATTTTAAGTAATAGAGGGCTTGTCATAGTTTTCTTATTTTTGTTTGTATCTCTTATGTTTTTATCTTTTGGGCCTCTTGGAAGCGAAGTTACAAAATCATATCCAACAGGTTTATATTATGTTCTTTATCATATTTTCCCTGGTGTTAATGCTATTAGGGCTATTTCGAGAACAGGAATTTTCGTGATTCTTGTGATGTATATATTATTTTCACTTAATTTTTATTTACTATCTAGAGATAAAAAATATGTGATATTTATTTTTATAATTTTTTGTATAATAAATTTTTATGAACAAAAAGTTACTATATTTCAAATGGGTAAACCTCAAAGCTTTGTTAGTTACAGTAAAATTACTGAAAAATTAAATAAGCTTCCAAGTGAGTACAAAGTTATATATCTTCCGTTTAGAGATTATGGTGATAAAAATGAAGATATTGGTTATGCAAATTATAATGTTTCGTACATGATCCATTCATTATCGCATAATCATTCAATAATAAATGGATATTCAGGACAAAGAGGAAGAGTTTCTAAGGAATACCCAACGAAAATGTCTAAATTTCCTGATGAACGTTCAGTAAATACATTGGCTTTTAATTATAATTTAAAATATGTAATTTTTGATGGTAATAGGGTTGATAATTTTGATTCTAATCAATTTGAAGAAAAATTAAAGCATTATAAAACGCAATTAAAAACGATTTATAAAGATAAAAATGTATATTTAATTGAATATAAAGGAAGTTTTAAAAATAGAAAAACATATTATTTAAATGTCCCTAAATATTTAAATGAAATTACGATTCAAATAAAAACTAAAAATAGCCCGAGAGAAAAAGAACATAGAATGATAATGGTAAAAAATAAGAATAACAATACCTTTGTTGATAACATACTGCCATCAAAAGATGATGAATGGATTAATTATAAAATAAATTTATCCAAAACTTTTTGTGATAATAGGGTATCTCCTTACAGGCTTACTTTTACTGGAATTTCTAACACGCAAAAAATTTATATAAAAAATTATAATTAGAAAACTTTCATAAATTTACAAAAGGAACATCTAATAGAAAATTTTTTTAGATGTTCCTTTTTATATTTTTATAAAGGATAAATTACTATTGTTTTTGATTTTTAAATCCTCTAGGATGATGTTTCTTTGGGCCATTTTCTTTTGGCCTTGCCTCGTTAACTATGACTTGGCGACCTTGTAAATCAGTGCCATTAAGTGCATCAATTGCAGCTTTAGCTTGTTCATCGTTTGGCATGGTTACAAATCCAAAGCCTTTTGATTTTCCTGAATGAAAAGTTATAACGCTTGCAGATTCAACTTCACCATATTTAGTAAATATATCCTTTAATTCATCGCTTGTTATGGCATAAACAAGATTGCCAACATAAATATTCATTTTCTTTTTCCTTCCAAAAAATACATCAAGTGGTGGTATAAATTTGAAAAATCTATACCAATATCCATGCTATCATGGTTTTTAGGAGATGACAATTAGATATATAATTTATAGTGTTTTAATGATGGTTGATATTTTACAGGTTATGGGTAACAGAAACATGATATTTAAATATTAGAAGTGATACAGTAATAAAATCACATCTTTTAAAAATTTAATTATTTTATAAGAAATATATATTTTTATAGAATGCTGTTGGCTAACAATTTAGAATTTATGCACATACATTAATAACTAAAAAAATATATTTTTCAATTTTTGTATTTTCATTTTTAAAGTTTTTAATTTTTACAAATTTAAGCTTTGCAGATGTGTCAGTGTTAAATAGTGTAAGGTAGGTGGTGACAGGTGTGAGTCATACATGTGCAGCAACGACAGATAATAAACTTTACTCTTAGGGACATAATAGTTCTGGGCAAGTAGGAAATAATTCTATTACAAATCAATTGATACCAGTATAAGTATTAACAGGTGTAAGAAGCGTAAGTGGGGGATAATATGCCCTAAAGGCATGTGTAATTTACTTAACATTCGTTAAAACTTATGAAGTTTGTTTATTACATTTACTAATTTACATATATTTTCATAAAATATATGCAAAATATTGAAACTTTTCTTGATAATTTGCATATAAATAACTAAAATATATGCAAATTGTGATAAAATATAGGTAGATTATGAGACGATTCGATTATTCATTTCTTCGCAATATTAAAGTTCCAGTTAATTTTATGACTTTTACTAATGCGATATATACCATTAAAAACTTAGAAGAAGAGAAAAAAAATATATATCCTGATATTTTTACCGCACTTCAAAAAATAGCTATTGTTCAATCTGTTAAAGGTAGCAATGAAATTGAAGGAATAGTAACGACTGATAAACGTATTGAAGAAATAGTAAATCAAAGTTCAGCCCCCCGTAATCATAACGAGCAAGAAATAACAGGATACAAAAATGCCCTTAATCTTATTCATTCAGATAGTGATAAAATGTCACTAAATGAAGATTTAATACTCAATCTTCATAAAATTTTATTAGAAAAAATAGAAGTCTCTTATGGTGGCAGTTATAAAACAGAAGATAATATTATTAGAGAAAGTTATAAAGATGGAACAAGTTTTGTAAGATGGGTTCCAGTATCATCACAAGATACACCTAAGGCAATGAAAGAGCTTATATTAGCATATATGGAAGCACGCGATTATTCTTTAATTGATGGACTACTTTTAATTCCATGTGTTATTTTAGACTTTCTTTGTATTCACCCTTTTAGAGATGGCAATGGAAGAATAAGTCGATTGCTTACACTATTTCTTCTTTATAAAAGTGGTTTTGATATTTCAAAATATATTTCTTTTGAAGAACAAATTAATAAAATGAAAGGAAACTATTATGAAGCTTTGAAACGTTCTTCAATTGGTTGGCATGATAATAAAAATGATTATATTCCATTTATTGAAAATTTTCTTTATACGCTTTATTTATGTTATAAAGAATTAGATAAAAGATTTTTAACGTTAGGAACAAAAAAAGTTAGTAAAAAGAAAAGGATAGAAAGTGCTATAATGAATTCATTTTTACCAATAAGCAAAAAAGAACTTCAAGCTTTACTTCCAGATATTTCATTAACAACAATTGAAGCCGTATTAGCCTCAATGTTAAATGATGGAAAAATAAAAAAAATTGGCTCAACAAAAAGTGCTAAGTATATAAAGTAATCTATTTTAAATTTAATATAAAAACATTTTTATGTTGGCACAACTTATGTGCGTATACACACTTTTAGCCACTAAAACATTTTTCTTGCATTTCAGTTGATTTTTATATTTTGAACACCCTATTATAAATAAAACTATCATGTACATAATAAATAATCATGTATTATGTAAATGGTATTGTAGTAAAAGGGATGGAAGAGAATGTAACTAAATTCTTAAGATTGCGTCTTTTTTAAATCCTATATAAAATATTGTTATGTTTTATAATAATTAAAAATAAGGAGTTTAAAATGAAAAAATATCAATGTACAATATGTGGGTATATCTACGATGAAGAAAAAGGTGATATAGAACATGGTATAGCGCCAGGAACAAAATTTGAGGATATTCCAAGCGATTGGTCATGTCCAGAATGCGGTGTTTCAAAAGACGATTTTACAGAAATGTAATTTAAAAAAGATTTTTTATTTTATTATTTTTAGTGAGGTTAAATAATATGAAAAAAGCATTACTTTTTTTATTAGCACTAGGAATGATTTCTTGTGTAGAATCAAGACCGAGACTATATCCTAATTCAAAATATCAAAGAACTGATTATTACGCTCAAGAAAGAGCAATTGACGAATGCATGGCACTAGCTGATCAATACGTTCCTAAGAAAAATATGGCATTAGAAGCTGCAAAACAAGGTGCAGTTGGTGCAGGACTTGGTGCTGCAACTGGTGCAGTAGGTGGAGCAGTTTTTGGAAAAGCAGGACGTGGAACTGGTGCAGGAGCTGCAATAGGAGGTATGCTAGGTGTTGCTTCAGGACTTAATGATAGTTCAGGACATAGCCAAGATTACAAAAATTTTGTAGAAAGATGTCTTGCTAAAAAAGGCTTCGAAACAGCAGGTTGGGATTAATTACAAACTTAGTTAACTTTTTATAGCTTTTTGGCTATAAAAAGTTGGCTCAAATCTTATATTACTTTCGTTTTATAATTTAAGCTAAGGAAGAAATATTATGGGAACAGTTTTTCTTGGATTTTTAGGTGTAGTAGGTGTGATTTTAGCTTGGGTTGCAGGCTTATATAATAGATTTATAAAACTTAAAAATAATGCGGACGAATCTTATAGTGGAATAGATGTTCAGTTAAAAAGACGTTACGATTTAATCCCTAATTTAGTTGAAACAGTAAAAGGATATGCATCACACGAAGAAGGAACTTTGACAAAAGTTGTTGAAGCAAGAAATTTTGCGATGGGCGTAAGTAAAGGTGATTTAAAATCTCAAGCAGAAGCTGAAAACGCTTTAACAGGTACTTTAAAAACATTATTTGCCATTTCGGAAAATTATCCAGATTTAAAAGCAAATCAAAATTTCTTAGATTTACAAGGACAATTAAGTACAATAGAAGATGCTATACAAAACGCAAGAAGATATTACAATGCAGTAGTTAAAGACTATAATATTCTTTGTGAAAGTTTCCCAGCAGTTTTTATTGCTAACATTTTTGGATTTTCAAAGAGAGACTATTTTGATATCTCAGATAGTGAAAGAGAAAATGTAAAAGTCAAGTTTTAATAAGTAAAATATCGGTCTATGGCAAACATTTTAGTACTAGGTGTAAAAATTCCTTTTGTTGGTGGGGGACAAGAAGCGCTTGTAAGAAGTTTAATATCATAGCTTAAAAAAAGAGGTCATCGAGTTGATGAAATTTCGTTACCTTATTCTCCATTTAAAAAAGAGGAAATTTTTAAGTATGCGTCAATGTGGAGAAGTTTAGACTTATCAAAATTTTGTGTTTTTGATGTTGATTTAGTAATAGCTACAAAATTTCCTACATTTTTTGCAAAACATCCTAGAAAAAGTGTTTGGCTTGTTCATCAGGATCGTTCTTGTTACGATCTTTATAGCACAAGATACTCAGCTGTTTTAGATAATTTAGAAGATGAAGTATATAGAGAGTTAGTTTATGAAACTGATACTAACGTTATAAAAGAATCAGCATATATCTCGGCAATTTCAAAAAATGTGGCTAATCGTCTCGAGAAATTTAATGGCATTAAGGCAGATGTGCTTTATCCCCCATTAACTTTAGGAAATAGATATTACTCTAAAAATCAAGAAAATTACATTTTATCAGTTGGAAGAATTTGCTCAATAAAAAGAGTTGATATGCTTATTGAAGCACTTCCTTATATAAAATCAGATGTAAAATTAAAGATCGCAGGAAGTTTTGATGAGCCTCAAACGCAGATTTTTTTAGAAAATACCATTGAAAAACATAATTTAAGTTCAAGAGTAGAATTTTTAGGGCGTATTTCAGATGAGGAACTCTTAGAAAATTATGCAAATGCACTTTCTGTGTATTATGCGCCTCTTGATGAAGATTATGGTTATGTAACACTTGAAGCTTTTGCTTCTAAAAAGCCTGTAATAACAGCATCAGATAGTGGTGGTTCTTTAGAGTTTGTAAAAGATAAGGAAAATGGATTAATTACAGAGCCTACGCCTATTGGAATTGCTGATGCAATAAAATATCTTTTAGAAAATAAAGATGAAGCAAAGAAAATGGGAGAAAATGGATATAAATTAGTAAATGATTTAGGATTACTTGATTCTAGTTGGGATAATGTTATCAATTCACTACTTAGTCCATTAAAAGATAAGTCAACAAAAAAATAGGTAAGATAAAGATTTTAAAATGAGTAAAGAAAATAATAATCGTTTAAAAATTGCTTTTTTTACACCACTAAAAGAAAATTCTAAATCTTTTTATTTTTCTAATAGTATTTTACCGTATTTAAAAGAATTTGCAGATATTGATATTTTTTCTGATACAAATAATACTGATACTTTTTGTGATTTAAAAGTATATAATTATTTAACTTCATTTTCACACGATAATAAAAAGCATTATGATATTTTCTTTTATCAAGTAGAAGATGATAAAAGTACAAATTTTTGTAGAGTGCATCTTGCGCTAAGGCCTGGTGTGGTACTTTTTCATGATTTTTATTTAAGTGTAGTTCCACCACAAACAATTATTACAAACTTATTATTATCACAATGTGATAATATAAAACGAGATTTAGGAAAAGCACTCTTTTCACTTTCTCCAAATCCTTTCGTTATTAAAGAGGGAAGATGTATTACAAGAAATAATATAAATTCTATTTATGAAAATAATATTTCATATATTCCTTATCCTCTTACATTAAATGAGTATAAAGAAAAAAAACAAAATGAAATTACAAAAATTGTTTTTGAAGGAAGCACTCACGCAAAAAGTAGATATCATAAAATGATTCAAAGTTTAAAAAATATTGAAAGTTTTAAACTTATTTGGCTTACAAATAAAAATGAAATAAATGATGCTATAAAAATTTTAAATGATAATGAGATAAAAAATTTTAAGGTACTAGAAAATAGTGTTAAAGATATTCAAAATGAGCTTCAGGGAGCAGATATCGCGATATGTTTATTAAAAAAATTAGAGTACTTTAATACATTTTTTATAACAGAAGCTCTAAAAAATAATGTTTTTGTGATTTCAAATGATTCTAAAGATAATTTCAAAATTTTTCCAAATAATTATATCGCAAAAGTTACTTTAGGTGTAAATGAATCAAGAGAAATCGAGTTTTTTATAAAAGCTTATAAAGAAAATAAAATTATGTTAGACTATAAAGCGCTTAATGAGAATTATTTAATGAATTTTTCTTGTAAAAATATTGCGTTTGAGCTTTTAACATTATTTAATCAAATAAAAGTTGAAATTGCTAAATTCTATAAAGATTTTGAAATTCAAAAAGAACGAGCAAAAAAGAAAGTTTTAAAAAAAGCATTTAGCAAGTGTGATGATTATTTAATGGATGTTAGGGAAGAATTAAATTTAATATAATCATTCACAATTTAGTGAAAAATTTTTGAATAAAAAGTGTAATGAAGTAAAAAAGTTACGAGATATTTTGTAATTATAATTTTATTTACTATTTTTAACTATTAAGATGCCCTAAAGGGGCATTTCGTAGCACGCTTGCGTGCGCTGCCCGGTTGTGTGGATGCACGCACAAAACATGCACCCTGAAAGGGTGCCCCATAAAGGATAAAAATTATGACTAATAATTTTGCGTTTGTTGTTCCAAGGTATGGTAAAAAAGTTGCAGGAGGGTGTGAGACTCTAGTAAGAGAGTTTGCAGAAAGACTTGCAAAAAACGGAGATAATATTGATGTATTAACAACTTGTGCTATTGATAATAGGACTTGGGAAAACGCTTTAAAAGAAGAAGAAGTCGTAGAAGACAAAGTTAATGTTAAAAGATTTTTAGTTGATGAAAGAAATTTAGAAGAATGGATTCCGTATCAAATAGAGTTAAGTGAGAATAAATTGATTCCACTTGAAAAGCAGCTTTTATGGATGAAAAACAGTGTAAATTCTACAGGACTTTATAATTATATAAAAAGTAATCATGAAAAATATAGAGCAATTTTTTTTGCTCCTTATCTTTTTGGTACTACTTTTTGGGGAAGTTTAATTGCACCTCAAAAAAGTATTTTGATTCCTTGTCTTCATGATGAAATTTATGCCTACACTGATGTTGTAGCAAGTATGTTTAGGCAAGTAAGAGGATTTGTGTTTAATGCAGAGCCTGAAAAATTTTTAGCAAAATCTCTTTATGGTGATTCTATAAAGGGAGATAGTGTAGGAATGGGATTTATTTTAATAAGTGATAAAGAAAGAGAAAGCTTAACTCCATATTTTGAAGAAGATTTTAACTATATTATATATTTTGGAAGAAAAGAAACGGGAAAAAATGTTCATTTACTTGTAGATTATTTTGTATCTTTAAAAAATGATAAGAAGCTTCCAAGTGATTTAAAATTAGTTATTGCAGGTGGTGGTTCATTTGATGATTTACAGAGAAAAGAAGCTAAATTAAGAGATGATATTATAGATATTGGATATACCAGTGAAAAAGACAAACAAAGACTTATAAAACATTCTGTTGCACTTTGTCAGCCGTCAGTAAATGAGTCGTTTTCAATTGTAATAATGGAAGCTTGGGGATTAAAAGTTCCTGTGCTAGTTAGTGGATTTTGTAAAGTTACATCGTATCATGTTAAAAATTCTAATGGTGGATTTACTTTTTCAAATAAAAGAGAGTTTGCTACATCTATAAATAATTTAATTGAAGAAAAAAGAATTAATAATCATTTAAGAGCAGAAAACGGATATAATTATGTTAAAACAAATTATAATTGGGATACGATAATTCAAAAATTTTATAAAACAGTTGATGAAATATTAGAGTAATAATTTTTTATGATTAATTAGATATCAGTGAGTCTGATTTCGGCATCTTTATTTTTCTAAAATCCTTATTAGCGTTGTTCTATCAATTCCTAATGCTTTTGCGGTTTGCATTTGGTTGTCGTTATATTTTTTTAATTCATTTTGAATAATTGATTTTTTTATTTTATTAATTTTATCTTTAAATGATAATGAATCATCATTTAATATACTATTTTCTAAGTTGTCATTAGAAATATTTTCTTTTGCATTATTTAGAATTTTATTTTCATTAAATAAAATATCTTCTTCTTCGATAACTCTTTTATTTTTAAAATTAGCCTTATATGCACTAACTTCTATTATTGCTTCAAGCTCTCTAATGTTACCTTTAAATGAATGTGCTTTTAATTTATCTAATGCTTTTTTATTAATATCTTGAATTAAAATATCTTCTTTTTTAGAAAGTTCATTTAAAAAATATAAAGTTAAAGGTTTTATATCTTCTTTTCTCTCTCTTAAAGGTGGAAGTTTAATAACACTATGTGCAATTCTATGATAAAAATCTAAACGAAGTCTATTATCACTAATAGCCTCGTTTATATCTTCATTTGTCGCACAAATAAGACGAAAATCAACATTAATTTCTTTTGTATCACCAATTCTTCTAATTTTATGTTCTTGTAAAGTTGTAAGAAGTGCAATTTGTATTTCAATAGGAAGCAGTGCTACTTCATCTAAAAAGAATGTTCCATTATTTGAAAGCTCAAGAAGTCCTTTTTTATCTTCTAATGCTCCTGTAAAGCTTCCTTTTTTATGTCCAAAAAAATCTGAGTTTGTTAAATCATTTGATAAGTAATTTGGCTGATACCTTACAAATTGCTTGTCTTTATATTTTCCAAAAAGATGAATTGATTTTGCAATAAGTCCTTTTCCTGTTCCTGTTTCTCCCATAATTAATATTGGTGAATTATTTTGCCCAAGAAATAACACCTCATCTCTAATTTGTTTTATTTCATCACTTTCGCCAATTATAAAATTTTCTATATTTTTTTGATTAATATCTTGTTTTAAATTTTCATACTCTCTAAGCATTAAAGATTGCTCAATTGCATCTTTAATAAGTACAATAAGATGATTTATATCTGCTGGTTTCTTTAGGAAATTTGATGCACCAAATTTTATCGCCTTTATCCCATACTCAGAAGATGAGTGCCCAGTTAGAATTATAACTTTACAAGTTTTATCTTCATCTAAAATTTGCTTTAATAGGCTATATCCACTTTCAACACCTTTTGATGAGTCTAATTCTAAATCAACAATTGCTACATTTGGACTTTTTGATTTTAGTATTTTTATTGATTCAAGTGGGGTTGAAGCTGTAAGAATATTTTCCTTTATTCCTTTTACTATTAAGGCACGTTTTAAACTTTGGGTATAATCTTTATCGTCATCTACAAGTAATATAGAATTAGCTGTCATACATTAAATCCTTTAATTGTTAGGAAAATATAATCTTTATTGGCTTTAAGGTTTAAACTTAGCCCTAAATCGATAAGTAAGATATCTGAAAGTAAACTATCAATAGAATCAATGTTATTCTTAATATTAATATATTCACAAAGTAAATTAAAATTTTTTTCTGTTTCAAAACTATTTGTTTCAATTGTTTTAAAAGATGAGGTAAGTAAAAGGGAGTTCCCTTCTTTATTAACATTAAGAAGAAGTTTATCCTTGCTTGAAGAAAGGAGATGTAATGAACTTAATGAACTTGCTAATAGTTTAAAATAATTAAATAAATCATTTTTATTTGTTGTAATTTTTTCATTAGGATAATCGTTATCGTTAAGAATCAAAGTATTTATTGTTTTTAAATCAGATACCAAAAAGGTTTCTTCTTTTTTGTCATCTTGATTATTCATTACAAAAATAGCATTATCTAAAATATTGTTTATTTTACTTATAGAATTTTTAACAGAAGTATTAATCTCATTTGTTTCGTCATTTTTACAAATACTTGCTAAATATTCCATATCGTTTTGAATAGTTGCAAGTGGAGTCCTTTCTTTATGAATTAATGCTTGGAGTAGATAAGTTAATAATTTTCTAGAGGTAATCATAAGCTTTAGTTTATAATATTTATTGGAAAAAATAAAAGAATGCTAAACAAATGTTATAAAAGTACAGATAAAATTGAACAGTTAGATGATGTAACATCTTGTATTTATTTAAAAGTTCCAGAAAAAAAAGTTGTTATGATGCAATCTTATTTTGAAATTTATGATGGTGTTGCAACTGTTAGAACTCTTGATATTAAAAATTCGCTAATTTGTATAATTGTCCCAAATTGTAATTTAGATTTATGTTTCGAAATTTTAGAAAGTATTAAAAAAGAAGTCGGCTTTGAATATACAAACAAGCCACAAAATGCTAAGTCTGATGATTATGTTGGTTTTAAGAATTCAAAATTCTAAGGAAATACTGATTAATGCAAAATTTTAGTTGCCCCCTTGCGGGTGCCATTACCCTTGCGGGGTCGGTTGTGTAGGGATTTTTTATAATGGAGTAGACTCACAATATTTCTACCGAAATATTGCTCGCTTACTCCATCCTAGCGCCGCGTACTTTGTACGCTTTGTTATATCCCTTGCGGGATATCTTGAATTAATCAGTGTTTCTCTAAAAATAATTATTCTATTTGGTTATTTATTGAATCTTTAAATGTTCTCTTTTTCCTTATAACTCTATAAGTCATATAAAGACCGATTATAACTAGTAAGGATATAAAAATTGTATTTTCAGCATGTTTTACGTTAGCAAGAATGTCTTCAAGATTTGCAAAAAAGTAAAATCCAAGAGAAATCATTACAGGAACACTTATAAATGCGGCTATTGCATCAGCTAATATAAATTTTAAAGGCCTAATTCTTACTATACCGCAAAGAAGAAAAGTTGCTGTTCTTATCCAAAATAAGTGACGAGCTATAAAAATTGTTAAAAGACTTCTTTTTTCAAGTTTTGAACGGACTTTTTTAAGACTATGTTTACTAATTTTTCTTTGAAACCACTTTTTTCTATAAAGGGACGGTCCAAAAAATCTACCAACAGAGTAAATTATAACATCTCCGAGAATGATACCAATATAGCAAATTATAAACGTAGGTAGAAGCATAGTTTCTTTTTCGTGGATAAGTACTCCTGCTGCTATAAGAGGAATGTCCTCAGGAATAGGAAGTCCAAAAGCTCCAGCTAGCAAGCTAAGAAATAAAATCAGGTAAATATTTAACCCCTTTTGTGATAAAAAAAAGTCGAAATTTAGCATAATTAAATTAAAATGATAACTTCTATAATCTATATATTTTGATGACGCTTTTCAATAGGTTATGCTAAAAATCTACTTAAACTTAAATAAATCTATACTATTTCCTACAAATAAAATGTGTTAAAATGTTAATTTAAAATAGGCAGATTCTCGGCGTTTTTAGTGAATATTTTCTGGTTTTTCTTGAAGGCAAAGAATAAATGAAAAAATTAATAATATTTTTTATTGTTTTATTAGAGGCTATTAAAATATCTCGTCCTATGTGTGGTCAGGATATAGGTTGGCATGTCGTTATAGGAAGATGGATCTTAGCACATGGTTTTCCTACGGTAGATCAATGGAATATGTATTCAGAAGGAGTCTTTAGAGCTTATTCGTGGTTTCCTGAAATAATATATGCAATTATTGAACGATATTTTGGATCTCTTGGCTTGCTTTCACTTGAACTGATATTGTTTTTATCACTTGGCTTAACCTTAGTTTATATTTATACGAAAATGTCAAAAGATTTATTTATGGGGACATTTCTTTCTCTTGTTACTCTTTCTTCTTTTGGCGAATTTGCTACATTGCGTCCACAAATTATTTCTTGGTTTTGCTTTGCAATCTCTATATATCTTGCAAATGAAGTTTACGAAAATGGCTGGAACAAAAAAAGATATCTTTTTACAATTTTAACTTTTATAGTTCTAGCAAATTCAAATATCACTACTAGTGTAAGTATTTTTGCCTTTTGTTTAATAGGTTTTAATGGTTTAAAAAAAGATACCTACAAACTTTTATTAATTCCTTTGATAGGAACACTTATTACTCCATATATTGGACATGAATGGTCGACTTTCTTTCATAAAATTAATCACCCATTTGCTTTTAATGATATAATGGAGTTTAAACCTTTAATGATTATGTCTTTAGGTGGTGCATCAATAATAGTTTTAACGTTTTTATTTTGTTCATTGTGGCATTATTACGATAGCGTACTTTCAAAATCTAAATTATTTTGTCTTTTTGTTATAACTCTTCTTGCATTTCTTGTATGTAAATTTTTACCATATGCAACTATTTTATGTACTTCGATGATTTGTCTTATATGGCGAGTTGATAAAGGACAAAAATATTTAAATTTTAGTGATGGTATTAATAAATTAAAAAAATTTTTATCGTATTTTGAAGGGACAGGACTGGCTTTTTTACTTTTATGCCTTTGTATTGTAGGAGTGAATTCGCTTATCAAAAAAGATCGTGATAGAAAATTTGTTTATAATCTTCCAAACGAAGCAATTAAGTTTATTAAAGAAAATAATTTAAAATCACCAATATTAAATAGTTTTGATACAGGTGAGGCTTTAATATATAGTTTTTCAAATGAAAAGGGAGAACCATCATTAAAAGTGCCTATCGATGGAAGAACAAATGTAACATCCCCTAAAGTTTATAAATTATTTTTAAAATCTTTTAATGGTGCAGAAGGTTGGCAAGATTATATAAATTTTGTAAAGCCTAAAACAATTTTATGGGAAAATCATAGTCCGTTTGTTAGATTGCTGACTTTGGATAAAGAAAATTGGTGCAAGGTTTATGCTGATAATTACGGTGCTATGACTAATGATGACAAAAATAGTGGTTTTTCTGTTTTTATAAGAAGGGATAGCGAAGATAGCGAAAAGCTATGCTTAAATTAATATATTTTATTTGAGGTTAAATTTTTTTATTTTTAAGTTTTTATGAAAGTATTAATGCTTGGTTGGGAATACCCACCACACATAAATGGAGGTTTAGGGACAGCTTGTTTTGGCCTAACCACAGCATTATCTAAAATTAAAGATATAAATTTATTTTTTGCGCTTCCTAAAGTTTATGGTGATGAAAAAGCAACTCATATGACTTTAGTTGAACCAAAAGTTTCAAAAAAAGATAGAGTAAATACAAAAATTATAAGACAAAAATTTAGAAATCATATTAAAAAATTTACATTTCCTGAAACGTTAAATCCATATTGGACAAGTAAAGAGTATGAGAAATTTCTCGAAAAATATAAATTAAAAACACTTAGTAGTATAAGAGAATCAGGATATAAGTTATTAAGAAGATATGTTAAGTTTGATTTTGAAAATTTTTTAAAAGTAAATAAACTTGCATTTCAAGTTATAAAATACGCATCAAATGTTATTTCATATTTCCAAGATGAAGATTTTGATGTAATACACGCACATGATTGGATGACAATTCTTCCTGCGGTTGTGCTTTCAAAAGTTACAGGAAAACCTTTAGTGGTTCAAATTCATAGCCTTGAGTATGATAGATCTGGTGTATTTAATGATTATTTTGTAAATCAAATTGAAAGAATAGGAACTGCTAATGCAAGCCTTGTAGTTGCAGTAAGTAAGTATACAAAATCTGTAATTATGAGAGAACATGGCGTAAGCGAAGATAAAATAAGGGTTGTCTATAATGCAGTAACTTTAAGCAAGAAGAAAAAGTATTTTTTATCTGGCCCTCTTAAAAAATATAAACTTGTGCTTTTTTTAGGGCGTATTACAAGACAAAAAGGCCCAGAGTATTTTGTAGATGCAGCGCAAAGAGTGTTAAAAAATTTTAAAAATGTAAAATTCATAATGGCAGGAGATGGCGATTTAACATCAAAAATGATTGAAAAAACAATAAATCTTGGAATACATGACCATTTTATTTTTACAGGCTTTTTAAAGAAGCAAGAAGTTTCAAAAGTATTTTCAATTTCAGATATCTTTGTGATGCCATCATTTTCAGAACCTTTTGGAATAGTTGCGTTAGAGGCAATTTATCATGATGCAGCTCTTATTATCTCAAAGCAGTCTGGGTGTTCAGAGGTTATAAAGTCGGCATTAAAATGTGATTATTGGGATTCTAAAAGGATAGCTGATTATATTTTGTATTTATTAAAAAATAATACCGCAAGGAAAAATCTTATAGCAAAATCAAAAGCAGAATTAAAAACTTTAAGCTGGGATAAATCTGCAAAAGCACTTTATGCTATTTATAAAGAAGTAATTGAGAAAGAAAATGGTGATAAAGTGGAAGGATTTTGATTAATTTTATAACTATTTAGAAAATATACTTGTTTTAAGTAACAAATTCGGCTAATTTATAATAAAATTAAAAATTAGCCGAAAGAAGAGGATGAATGACATATATACATAGACATTTAGAAAATGTGGTTACTGAACTTTCTAAAGAGTATTCAGTAATACTAATTACAGGTCCTAGGCAAGTTGGAATAACAACAATGCTTAAGGAATTAATGCAAGGCTCTAATAGAGGTTATGTATCATTAGATGATTTAAATGAGAGAAATATTGCAAAGACAGATCCGAAACTTTTCTTAGAATTACATAAACCACCTGTCTTAATAGATGAGGTCCAATATGCACCAGAATTATTTACGTATATAAAAATTCATGTTGATGAAAATCAAAATGCAGGAGATTTTTGGCTTACAGGTTCTCAAGTATTTAAGCTTATGCGTGAAGTAAACGAATCGTTAGCAGGAAGAGTTGCAGTCCTATCTTTAACTTCTCTTTCGCAGTCAGAAATTTATACGAATAGTAAAATTTTAGAAAATGTAAAACCGTTTACAATCGATCTTCAAGATTTACAAGAAAGGAGTAAAAAAAGAAAAAAAGCAAATAGTAGTGAAATTTTTAATAGAATATTTAAAGGTTCAATGCCTGCAATTATTAGCGGTAAAAAAACTAATAGTCATATTTTTTATAGTAGTTATTTATCTACTTATATAGGACGGGATATTAAAGAATTATCAGGTACAATTGATTCGTTAAAATTTTTAAATTTTCTCACTTCAGTTGCGGCAAGATGTGGGCAGATGTTAAATATTTCTGATATTGTAAGAGATGCTGATATTAATCAAAAGCAAGCAAAAGATTGGCTTGGAATATTAGAGACATTAGGGATTATTTTTTATTTGCATCCGTATTCAAATAATTTATTAAAGCGTTTGGTTAAAACTCCAAAGGTATATTTTTATGACACAGGTTTTGTAAGTTATTTAACTAAATGGGATAGTGCTGACACATTAGCAAGTGGAGCATTAAGTGGCGCGATATTGGAAAATTATGTTGTATCTGAAATCGCAAAAACATATTTAAATAATGGTATAGTTCCATTTATGTATTATTACAGAAATAAGGATGGGAAGGAAATAGATATTATTCTTGAACGTGATGGTAAAATAAACCCTATAGAAGTAAAAAAATCTACAAATCCGAGTTATGAAGTGGCAAAGGTTTTTAAGGTACTTGATAATTCCTCAACTCCACGAGCAAAAGGGGCAGCAATATGTATGCACTCTGATTTATCTGCAATGGACAGCGAAAATTATATAGTTCCTGTTTGGGTAATTTGATTAAAGTTTCTTAATATTTTAATGATTTATAAAAAATAGCCGTAATGTAACCATTTGAAAATAAAAGATATTGTAGCATTTTTGGCTAATTTGTAATTTTAGTAAAAAATAGCCGAAAAGATGTTGTTCAAGTTTTAATTAATTTGTATTTATTTTTCTTATAATTTTCCTTTACTCTTTGGCAAGCTTTTTGCTGTCTATTATTTGAAGTAATTTTTTAGGCAATTTTTACCTAGTAAAATTACAAGTAATTTATAAAGATTTTTAGGAAAAAACTTATATGAGACTAGAAACAGCCCTATATTCAAGCTCACAAGGTTTACATACACATGGTAACGCTATATCAGTAGTAGGTGATAACATTTCAAATGCTAGTACAACTGGTTTTAAGTCAGAAAGAGTAGATTTTTCCGACCTTATGCCAGAGGGATATGAGCTTGCGCAATCTAGTGTACTTGGTTCTGCAGGATCCGGTTCTCTAATTACTGATGTTAAAACTATGTATGAAGGGGGAACTATTGAATACACAGGGCGTTCTCTTGATACTGGGATTGATGGAAATGGATTTTTCATTTTATCAGATGGTAACACAAATTATTATTCAAGAGCAGGTGATTTCCAAGTAAGAAAAGATGGAACGGTTATAAATAATAATGGACTAACTCTTCAAGGGTATTTAAAAGATTCTACAACACTTTCTGATATTTCAGTTGCAGGGCTTTTATCATCTAGCGGTAAGGAAACTACTCAAATGGCGTTAACAGGAAATGTTACGTCTGAAACACCAATCACTACAGTACTAGACAATCCGACAACATTTAAAGAAATTAATGAAGCTGCATCATTTATCGCGGGTGACATTAATTTTTATGATAGTCTTGGTGCAAGACATAGTATGATTTTGGCGTTTTATAAGACAGGAGTTAATGAGTATAAGGCAATTGGCTACACAAATGGTTCAGAAGTTGGAAAAGAAGAAGGGGTTCCTGTAAAGGTTAGTGATGCAGTAACTTTAAAATTTAAGGAAGATGGTACACTTTCTGATGAATCAAAGGCAAATGCAAAAATTAATGTCAACATGAATTACACAAATGGTGCAAACGCTGGAAATTTCACAATAGATGTTTCTAACTTTACCCAATATGCATCAGTTTCATATATTTCACTTGCTGACCAAGATGGTTATTCAGCATCAAGTGTCAAGGATTATGAATTTTCAAGTGACGGAAATTTCTATGCAATTATGGAAGATGATACAAGAGTGTTTGTGGCAAATGTTCCTTTAGCTGATGCAATTGATAGACAAACATTTAAAAGAGTTGGAGATTCTTTATATCAATATAGGGGGGATAGTTCAAATATCAGAATTGAATCCTCTGGAACAAAAGGACTTGGTGAATTAAAAACAGCATCACTTGAATATTCAAATGTTGACATCGCAGACGAATTTGTAAGTATGATTTTATATCAAAGAGCTTATCAAGCAAACTCACAAGTGTTTAATGTTACAGGGACGTTAATTGAAAACACGATTGCAATGATAAGGAATTAATGTAAAAGGTTTTAGGTGACAGGTTTCTAGTGGCCGGTAGCTGGCGTCAGATACCTACAATCAGAAACCCGCCACCAGCTTTTAAATTTCTTGGGTTTATTCTCCGTAAACTACAAGTCTATATTCACCTAAGATTCCTAGGATGTTTCTTGCTTCCCAGTCAACATGATAAACTCTAGAAACTCCGCCTTGTTTCTTAGCAGACTCAATACTACAATCACCAAAAGCAACTAAACCTAAAATGCTTTTACATTCTGCAACACCTGTTCTTGCATAAGCTTGTCCATTAGATGTTACATTTACTGGTAATTTAACTTCTGTGTAAACCATTCCCATAGGTGCTGAAGTAGCGCAACCTGCTAAAATTAATATTAAAACTAGCAATAATTTTTTCATGAATCACTCCCCTTACAAAAACTTGAAATAAAAAGATTCTTATGTGGTTAAAGAATTTCAAATGACATATTACAATATTTTGTTATAATGTAACAGATAGTAATTTTTAAATCAGATAAAATTTTTAAACATATAAAAATTTTGAAGGAGAATAATTTGGAAAGCGAAAAAAAATCGGTTGAATATGCAAATTGGAGAAAGGGAAGAAATATTAGAAAAATTAATCCTCTTGGTTTAAGAGTTGTCGTAAGAATTATTAAAGAAAATGATATGACTAGTGGTGGGCTTTATCTTCCTGAAGGTAGTAAAGAAAAAATGCAAGATAGTCTTCTTGCAGAAGTTATAGAAGTTGCAAGTGCTCTTGATAAAGATAACGATAGAGAACAGAACATTAGCGGCGTTCCTTTACAATCAATTGTGCTAATTCCAAAGAGCACAGGAGTTCGTGTCCCATGGGACGATAATTTAAGAATAGTAGATACAAAAGACATATTGGCAATAATAGATGAGATTGATCTTGTGTAGAACACATATTCTAGAGAAAATTGCAGATAATTATAATAAAGTCAAATAGTTACGCCGAAACCTTAGGAGAAAACTAGTATTTTTTGGTTTTTCATGATTGCAATTAATTAGTGTTATATTTATCTTTTTAATTAAGATTTCTTAAAGAGAAAATTCCATTTGTTAAACTTACATTTGGTGTTTTATGCTAATTAGTTAAAGAAGGAAGTCTTGTGTTTACTTGTGTTTTAACAAGTTTTTATTATTTTTTAACAAGAATTATTTTACAAACATTTACCACATAAAGAGTATTTAAGTTAAAAGAATTATCTTTAAGCTTTTATAAAATTTCATAAGTTGCCTTTAATTTCAAACAAAGGTACAGGAATGTTTTTTAAGTAGTTTATATTAGGAGATTTATGTAAGATGGCATCAGAAGAGATTACATCAAGAGTAAAAGAAATAATTGTTGAGCAACTAGGAGTTGCAGCTGATGAAGTTGTTCCTGAAGCTTCATTTGTAGAAGATCTAGGAGCAGATTCTTTAGATATCGTTGAATTAATTATGGCTTTGGAGGAAGAATATCAACTTGAAATTCCTGATGAAGAAGCTGAAAAAATGCAAAAAGTTGATGATGTTATAGCATACATCGAATCAAAAAAAGCTTAAAATTAATAGCTTTTTGCTCTTTAATGAAGACTTTTTAAAGTCTTCATTAAGCTTTCTTTTAGAAAGCTTTAAATATAAAATTCAAACAAAATCTTTTAAATCTTTTAAGGGCGACCATGACATCAAGACACACATCGTTAAAAGAAATCGATCCAGAAATATTTGATATAATTAAAGCTGAAACTAGAAGGCAAGAGGAAGGTCTTGAGTTAATCCCGAGTGAAAATTTTGTAGATGATGCCATATTAGAAGCTTGTGGTAGTATATTAACAAATAAGTATGCAGAGGGGCTTCCTGGAAAAAGGTATTATGGTGGATGTGAAGAGGTCGATAAAATTGAGGGTATTGCAATAGAGCGTGCAAAAAAACTTTTTAATGCAGAGTTTGCAAATGTTCAGCCTCATTCTGGCGCGCAGGCAAACCATGAAGTATTTAATGCATTTTTAGAGCCAGGGGATACTTACATGGGAATGAAGCTTGACCATGGAGGACATTTAAGTCATGGTTTGAAAGCTAATTTATCAGGACGATATTATAATGTTGTTCCTTATGGTGTAGATAAAGATACGGGGCTTATTGATTATGATGAAGTAGAACGCCTTGCGTTAGAATGTAAGCCAAAGATGATAATATGCGGAGCTTCAGCGTATTCAAGAGTTATAGATTTTAAGAGATTTAGAGAGATTGCAGATAAAGTTGGAGCAATTTTATTTGCAGATGTAGCACATTATGCAGGACTAATTGTTGGTGGTGCTTACCCTTCACCTTTTCCATATTGCGATGTAGTAACAACGACAACTCACAAAACGCTTCGTGGACCTCGCTCAGGACTTATCTTAGCAAAGAAGGAATATGAAAGTGTGCTAAATAAGTCAGTATTCCCAGGAGTACAAGGTGGGCCTCATATGCACACAATTGCTGCAAAGGCTATTGCATTTAAAGAAGCGATGAGTGATGAGTTTAAAGCGTATGCTAATCAAGTTGTGGCAAACGCAAGAGCGCTTGCAAAAACACTTATGGAAGATGGGTATAAGATAGTATCTGGTGGAACAGATTCTCATGTGCTAATTATTGATTTACGTTCTAAAGGGATTACGGGTAAAGAAGCACAAGAGTGGCTTGATAAAGTAAATATTACGGCAAATAAGAACACAATTCCTTATGACCCTCAGCCACCGACAATTTGCAGTGGCCTAAGAATAGGAACTCCTGCTCTTACTACTCGTGGTATGAAAGAAGTGCAGATGAAAAAAGTTGCTCAGCTTATAAATCGCGCTCTTGTAGAAGCAAAAGAGGGACGTGATATTAGTATGATAAAAGAAGAAGTTAAATATTTTGCAAAACTTTTTCCGCTATATGATTATAAATTAGATTAAAAAACTTATTAGGAAAGATTTTAATAAAGAGCATTATGAAATGTTTTAAATGTGGCTCTGAAAGATTATCGGTTATTGATTCAAGAAGTGATGGCGATGACGCTATTAGAAGAAGACGAGTGTGTCAAGATTGTGAGTTTCGATTTACTACTTATGAAAAAATTGAGCTTACACTCCCAATGGTTGTTAAAAAAGATTTAAGAAGAGAAGTTTTTGATAGAGATAAACTAAAATCTGGAATATTGATTGCATGTAGAAAAAGACCAGTAAGCGCAGAAGATATAGATCAAATGATAGATAGAGTCGAGAATGCACTCTATGCAAATTTTTCAAAAGAAGTTCCAAGTGCAGAGATTGGAAATATTGTGATGCATGAGCTTAAAAAATTAGATAAAGTTGCCTATATAAGATTTGTTTCAGTTTATAGAGAGTTTTCAGGTATCAATGAGTTTGCAAATGAACTAAATGAATTAGAGTAAGAGTTTTTACGTTTTGATCTCTGTTTTTTATACTAATCCTTTTTATTATTATACGAAAAGAGGATTGGAAAAAGTAGAAGTACTAAGCCATTAAAGATTTTAGTTAAAAATTTTAAAGATAAGGATTTTAAAAAATAAAATAGTTTCTATGTATTTTATGAATTATAAATAATAGATTGAATTTACTGGAAAAATATAGTTAAGAATATAATAAAGGAGTAAAAAGACAAGAACTTTTAAAAAAGGGGTGGTTTAAAAGATTACTTAAATACAGACTTTGATAATCAAAGTAGGTTTCATCGTAAATCTTTCAAATCATGTCTTGCGAATAACCATCACAAAAACAATGAAAACATGATCAAAAACCATCATTAAATATCGTACAACCGTTTAGGCGGTGGGGTTAGTGTGTGTTGCAACTTGCCTTTAGATAGAAG
>CAKMMH010000006.1 GCA_927798255.1 uncultured bacterium
AGCAGATATTGCCTACACTTCAGCATTTCATAAATCAGGCGTAATTAGAGCAAATAGCTTTGAGGCTTTATTTGACATCTCACTTGCTCTTTCAATGCAAAAAACTCCAAAAGGAAAAAATGTTGCAGTTATAACAAACGCAGGTGGTCCTGGCATCATGGCAACTGATGCAATCGAAAATAGTGGAATGAAAATGGCAGAGCTTGATAAAACTCTGCAAGCAGAACTTGCTTCAAAACTTCCAGCTGCTGCTTCTGTTCATAATCCAATCGATATTCTTGGGGATGGTAGTCCAGATAAATATGCAGAAGCTTTAATCACAGCTCAAAAAGATCCTAATGTGGATTCAATTGTTGTTATCTTAACTCCTCAAGCTATGACAAAAGCTGTAGAATCTGCAGAAGAAATTGCAAAGAATATGACAGGCGAAAAACCAGTTATTGCAGTATGGATGGGTGGTGTAATAGTAGATAAAGGTAGAGATGTTCTAAGCAAAAACGGAATCCCTAGCTTTACTGACCCTGTAAGAGCAATTGCTACATTAAAGACAATGCTTGACTACGGAACTTGGTTAAATAAAAAAGAAGAAACACCTCAAAGCTTTAACGTTGATAAAAACGCTGTTAAGGCAATCTTAGATGATGCTAAAGCTAAAGGCTTAAAACAATTAGGTGAAGTTGAAACAAAAGCTATGTTTAAAGCATATGGAGTTTCAATTCCAAACGGTGGACTTGCTAAAACTAAAGAAGAAGCAGGAAAAATTGCAGAGAATGCTGGCTATCCAATCGCTATGAAAATTTCTTCACCAGACATTATTCATAAATCAGATGTTGGTGGTGTTAAACTTTTCTTAAAATCAAAAGAAGAAGTTGAAGCAGCATTTGAAGAAATGACAACAAGAATTGCTAAGGCAAAACCAGAAGCAAAAATTGTTGGAACATACTTAGAGAGAATGTGTGATGGCGGAAAAGAAGTTATCATCGGTATGACTCGTGACCCTCAATTTGGTCCAATGATAATGTTTGGATTAGGTGGTATCTTCGTAGAAGTTATGAAAGATGTTGTATTTAGACTTGCACCTCTAACAAAATCAGATGCTGAAGAAATGGTTCAAAGCATTAAATCTTACCCAATCTTAAAGGGTGTTAGAGGACACGCTGGATACGATACAGATAAGATTGTCGACGCTCTTCAACGCATAAGTCAACTTGTTGTTGATTTCCCTGAAATTAAAGAAATGGATATTAACCCATTCTTTGTAGGGGAAAGAGGAAAGGAGGGGGCGACTTCTCTTGCTGCTGACGGCCGTATGACTATATAAAAACGAGCGATGCATTCGAGATAGCGTCGTTATTTGAGGGAGACGCCGTCCTCGCTGTACTTTAGTACAGCTGTGGATGCGTCCCCTCAAATTCCTAGCTCTCTCGACGCCTCACACGTTTTTATAAGGGCGTTAAAGTATAAGATTTTTTCTAAAGTTCATTAATATTCATCTTTCGATGAAGTTCTACTAAAACGTCTTGTCAATTTTCGCGTCTTGCCTGTTAAATGCGGGCAGTGCGTGATTTCTTTTTTGCGCCTTGCTTGCTTTTTTGGTTGTTTATTAATTTAATATTTAAAATTAATAATCCTCTTGTGTTAATACATCCTTTGAAACACTTTTCTTGATAAAATTTAAATAAAGTATTGATTTAAATCTTTCTAAAGAATTTAGCTTCCCACTAGTTACCCTGTATAGGTGATTATAAAAATCATGTATTTCTTTATTTTGTATAATATTTTTCTCTTCTCTTATGCTTTCTATATAGCCTGTCGGAATTCTTCGTTCAACATGCCCTGGCCTAAACCTAATATTATCGCTAGCTGGAATTCTTGCTAAAAGAGGTTGATTTAGTGCATATACATCTAAAATGTATATATTAGGTCCGAGTGTTAATGCGGTAATTGCTCCAGAACCTCGTTCCATTTCGATATTTGTAGCTTTTTTAAAATCCCAGTTAAGTGTTGCTGAATTTTTGGTTTCTCTTATTGCAGCTTTTAAATTTCTATTTTGATAATATTCACCTTGCTCATCAGCTATGCCTTTATACCAATAATGTCCAGGTAATGTATAAAATCCTCGCTTCTCCATAGTGATACTTAATATACCAGAAATGATTATTAACGTTGTAAAAATGGAAGGCTCTATATAATTTTTGAATATCAGATATCTAAATTTTAAAACACTAAAAAATAATACTGGTGTAAAAAATCTTCCAGCCATAAAATCGCCACCAACATATATGATGTAGCAAACATATAATATTATTCCAATATTTATTGCCAGAAAATTTTTCTTATAAAAAAACAAAAATAAACTTAAAATTAACATAAACATTGCAAACGGATCAAATAAAAGAAAACTTGTAATATAATTTAATCCTTGCCTTATATAAATTTCTAAAGGAATACCAGTATATTGCTTAGCATAATATGTATTAGGGAAAGGAAATCCGTAATAATACAATGAAAACAATTCCCATAAAGATGCCGGCACAGAATATGTTAGAAATGTTAAGATGATAGTTTTTATTTTAATATTAGATGTCTTTGATATATATAATATGTATGGAAATGTTAGTAGTATTAAATCTTGCCGTGTTAAAAATATTAATGAAAAAATAAGAAAGAATAAGCCTAGTTTTCTTTTATCGCTTTTATATAGAGAGTTTCTTATATTTTCACCGATTATTACAAGAAGTAATAATAAAAGATGAGAAAGAGGTGCCTCAAGACCAGATGTGGAAAAATTGATATAAGATTTTGAGCATATTAACGTCACAGAGCCAATAATAAGTGAAAATAAATTATTTCTATTGTAAATAATAAATAAAATAAAAGTTAGAAGTGATATAATAATGGAAAGATAAAAAGGGGTTAGATACCAATTTTTTGTCAAAAAATAAGTAAAAGATAAAAGAAAAAACCATAAAGGATGTGTAAAAGGTTGGACTCTTTCACCAACATTACTAACAGGTCCGTATCCATTAACAAAATTTAAAACAGCACGCATTGTTATCATAATATCATCGCATGCCCAAGCATTTAAGAAAACGCGGTATGAATATATACTAAATAATAATAGGGGACATATAAAAGCAATTAAGATTTTTTTAACTTTCATAAATGACTCCTTAAAAATTCTTCTAAAAAAGGAAAGCACAATTTAATTTTCTGGTGTATGCAATTTAATTTCACAGGGATCTTCTCGTGTCAAACAAATATTACCATTTTTATTATCACATACACATTCTTGTTTTTCTGATTTTTTTAGATGAATAATTTGATTATGGATATTTGTCCTTTTACATGCTATACCAGAAAGATATAAAATCCCTTTAAATGTTGGGTAAAAGATAGGGGACGTGCCGTTATCACATAGTGTAATTTTATTAACAGTTTTAATATCTTTTGTTTCATTAGCTAATTTTTCGATACTATTTAAACAATTTGTAGCAAAATCTTTGTTTATATCAAAATTATAATGAGTAAAAATATTTAATTTGTATATAAAGATTCCTAAAGATATAAGCAATAATAAACTGTTAATTGTTTTAGGAGAATTTTCAAGTACTTTTGTTAAGACAATTTTTAAAAGAATGACCGTAAGTACAATTAATGAAAAATAAAAATTTACAAATCTATGTCCTCTAAGATATGTCGTTGAAAAAAATGGTGTAACAAATGAAAATATTAGAAATAGTGTTACAAACATAGTAAATAGTTTATTTTGGTTAAAAGTATAAAAATATTTTTTATCTTTACTTAATTTAATAAGTAATAATGCTACTATAAAAAGAACACTTGCTAAAATTATAACATCTAAAAAGCCAGAATTTGCGGGCATTTCTGATATATATATTTCATTAAGAGGCGTCCTAAACAAAAATCGAATTTCTTTTATTCTTTCTAGAAGATTTTGAAATAACTCATTAAAATCAAAAAAATGAGCGTGTTCACCTTGAATTTTAATGAAACTTTCACCTCTTGCAGTAAAAATTCTTAAATCTAATTTTAAATCTGGTTTACAATATTTTAGTAACATTATGGAAAAAATAGATGAAATAGTATATGAGGCAAAAAGTTTTTTGTGTTTAATTAAAAGAAATAAAAATATAATTCCCCACATGGCAATGTTAACAGGCCTTGAAATGCAATATACTTCGAATCCAAAATTTATAAATAAAAATGGTAGAATAATTGCGTATAATGTCGCTATTTTTTTATTTTCTTTTGTAGCTTCTTCGAAAAGGAAAACAATTAAAAATAAAAAGCTTGTTAAAGTAAGTGACGTTATAGCTAATTTATATTCAAAAACATATGATAAAAATTGTGACGAGAGACAGCTAAAAGATATTGTCAAAAAAGTTATTAAAAAATTTTTTGTAAGAAGGAAGACAAGTAAGCAAAGCGATAATGTAAAAATTGAATAAGCTAATAAGTGCACTATCCTATGGATTTTAAAGGGGGACGCGTATTCATAGAATATTTTTGATGGTAAAGTGTAAAATAAACTATCTTCTCTTGAGGGTGTGACATTATCACTCATACCGAATGTTTTAAATTTGTTTTCAAAATCACAAACATTTTGAAAATTGTTATCTAAATGTGAAAAGCCATACATTTCAAATGTATACACTCTGTCAAAATTAAATAATTCTTTTGAAACCAAAAAAATACATAAAAGACAAGTTAAAATAAGAAGGAAACTTTTTAGGTATTTATTAATTAACATTTTTTTAATATATAAAAATATAAAACAATAAAAAATAAAACGGAGAAAGAGGGATTCGAACCCTCGGTACGCTTATTAGGCGTACGCACGCTTTCCAAGCGTGTGCCTTAAGCCACTCGGCCATCTCTCCAAAAACTAAGTTAAATTTTAAGTAAAAAATAGATAAAAAGCTATAGTTTGTTTTGAAAGTCGCTAACTATATTAAGGACTAATGGTAAATGGTTTTTTATTAGAATCCTTTTCCTTTATTTCTTAGCGTTGAAAAAGTATTTGGGTCACTAAAATTAATCATATCGCCTAAAATCCAGCCATATTTATTATCAGCACTTTTTACCCTGTACCAAGCGCCATGGTTTTTATCAAGTTTTAGCCTTGTGTTTGCTTTTACAAGATAGATAAGTTTTGAAGAAAGCGATGGAAGTGTGTGTAAGCTTACATCATCTGTTACATATACAAAAGAAGTATTTTCATCATCGTTAACTTCATCTTCAAAATAATCAGTAGAAATTGTAAAAAATCTTTTACTAATTGCTTTCTTAGAACTACTATCTTGGCTATTTTTTAATGTTAAGTTTAGTTTTGTTAAAGAAGTATTTGTTTTTGAATTTACATTATTTATTTCAGATACTTTGTTGCTTGCAATAATTATAGGTTGAGTCAATTGAGGATTTTTCTTTACTTCATTTTTTATTTCATTTTTCTTCATTGCAATTTGTTTTCTTAAATTTTTTCTCTTTAAGATTCTTTTTAAATAATTATCTTGGTATGAAACTTCAATTAATTTAGATTTAGAGTCATCATCTGTCTTTTTTAATGTAACTTTAGTTTCTTTCTTTTCATTTTTTACTTGAGGATTACTTAATAATTTTAAAATTTTTTCTTCTTTATTTTTTAAAGTTTCTAATGTCTCTTCATGTGAAAAGGCAACATTAACAGGCAAACTAGCAATAATTATGAGGGAAATTAATGTAATAAAAGTATTTTTTTTCATAGTTTATAATCTTTTAATATTTTTTGCTTTAAGTTTATAAAAATTGAAAAAACAAGAAAGAAAAGTATAAAGATTAACCTTGACTTGTTAGTTTTAAATATTACTAACTAGAATCATGAAAGAGTAAATTATCATAAATTTAATAAAAAGTCGAATTTTCCTTTTTGAAAAAGCAAATTCAGTATTGTTATTCTCGATTATTTTAAAGTGTAACATATTTTTTATAAAAGGATTTTCTCATGAAATTTTATACTCAAAAAGGATTTACATTATTAGAATTGCTTATAACTATGTGTATTATAATGATTCTTGCCGGCATAGCCATACCGTCATACAAAGATTACAAGAAAAAAGCATATAATGTTAGGGCTCTTTCGGACCTTAAAAATATCTCTACTGCAGAGGAGCTTTATTATATTGATAATGAAAAGTATTTTGCATGTAAGGACTCTGCTTGTACTAGTCTTCCAAGTATTAAGAATATATCTCAAGGTGTTAAAGTAACAGTTACGGTTAAAAAAGATTCATTTACAGTAACATCAAAGCATGAACTTGGAGGGAAAGAATATACATTCGATAGTGCAAACGGACTTATTACTAATAAAGATATTAATGTTTAGTGTTTAAAATGCTTAAAAAGCTTGCGTATTTTCACTTGAAACTAGGCAAGCTTAACGGTTACGGGTTAAAATCCTCAGGAAGCTTTCTTTCCTTAACGTAATAATTGATTTGCTCTTTATCCATTATTACGGGTAGAAAGTCGCGAAGTTGCTCTTTCGTGTTGAATATTAACTTAGAAAGCCTTGCCTCTGAGTTTTTATTATATGATTTAAGCTTACCTTCGATACGCTCGATGCACAGTTTGATCCTATGCTGCCTAGTTGAAGAAAATCAAGGATTTGTTTATTGTTTGTATCTTTAGGCTTGGCGTTGCATAACAATTGGTAAAAGCGCGAAGTATCGGAAAACCTTTTTGTAAGATTTATATCCACTTGTTACCTTTCTATCGTTAATTGTTAGAGGGAATTTGGTGGTTAAAAATGCTGTTAATTATATTGATATTTACTGTATTATGCAAATTATTAGGTTGATTTTTAGTAAGAACTAAAGAGGCAAAATATAAGATATTTTTAATATAAAAATAGCGAGATAAGAAATTTTTTATTGTTATCTCGCTATTTAATATGAAAATTAAAGTTGTTTTACGCTTGCATTTGCAAGAATAAAGCTTGTATTTTCAGAAAAATATAATCCTGGGAAGAATGTTTTATCTCCAGAAAGGCAGTCTCCTACAGTACCACTACTTGTTACTCCAAAAACTCCAAGAACTCCATCTACATAACCAAATGCAGGTCCGCCAGAATCACCAAAACAAACATTTGTATGAGTGTCATCATAAGCTAACACAAACCCAGATTTATAAGTTTCAGAAGCCTTCATATATGCAGCTTTTAGTGTGCCATAATCTTTATTCTCGTCTTCTCCGTATCCTGCAACAATTAAAGTTTCACCATTTTTAACACTTCTACTTGTAATAATAGGAAGAGGAGCAATGCTAAAAGTACCAGCAATTTTTACTAATGCTACGTCATTTCTATCGTAATTTCTAGCTGGTGAAGGGTTTTTATCATATAATGGATGAATAATTGCTTGTACAGCATCATAAGTTTTGCCTCCTGCCTTGATTGCTACAGCTATAGCTCCTTCTTCAAAACAGTGAGCAGCTGTAAGAACAGTGTTACTATTAATTATTGTTCCTGTGCATAAACCTTCATTGTTGTATTCATTTGTTATATCTAATTCAACAATGGCTGATTTTGATTTATCGCATGTAACGCCATTTATTATTTTATTTAATGATTTTGAAATACCAAGTTCTTCACACGCTGTTGAATGTGGGTCGTCGCTATGATGACTTTTTGACTCTGTACATGCACTAGCACATAATGCTAATGATGCAATAATGCACAATAAAAATTTTTTATTCATAAAAAATCCCTTCTTTAAAAAATTAAAATATTTATAGGCTATATTTAAAAGTTTATAATAATAATAAAAATTAATATCAAAATAGTAAACAGCTAAGCTCACCTTTTTAAATTAACGTAAGACAATCAATATTTTATAAACGGATTGCTTTTAGATAATTTATTTTTAATCCTTGTGATAAAAATAAGCTTTCAAATTCTGTCTTTATGTTATTCTCTAAATAAGGGCTATTATATAAATCTTCTGTAAATTCTGAAATTTTATAGAGTTTATTACTATCTAAAAATTCTTTCGTATCTAAAAACCGTTCTTTGTGATCAGTTTTGTATAAAAATTCACCATTTTTTACTAGTATTAAACTTAAATCGTTAAAAAAATCATTTGATAGTACTCTGTGTTTTTCCCACCTATCTTTATCCCATGGGTCTGGAAAATTTATGAAAAGTTTTGAAATAGAATTGTTTTTAAACCAACACTTTAAATTTCTAGCATCATTTCTTATTAAAATGACATTATTAAGTTCTTCTTTTTTAGCTTTCTTAGCAGTCATATAAATTCGTTTAAACCTGAGTTCAAAGCCAACTATAAGAAATTGTGGGTATTTTTTTGCAATTTCTATAAGATGCTTCCCAGAGCCTGAACAAATTTCTACTATAACACCTTCAAATTTTGCAATTTTGGTATCTAGAATTAACTTCTCACTTTCTTCTATCTTGTTGAAATTACAAGGAATTATATATTCGCTTTCTTCTTTTATCTTGTTAACATAAGGGTTTACATCGTCTCTCATAAAAGTTATTCTATATCAGATTTAAGAAATTTTTACAAATATTAAAAAGAAGCATATTAGAATATTTGAACGATTAAGACATGTCTAAAGTTTTTTATGAGGTAATAATATTTATGAAGAAGCTTGTTTTAGCATTGTTAATAATTGGTATGACAGGTTGCACAACTTTAAAATCATTCTTTGAAAATATCCCAGTAGGTGCATTAACAGGAACAATAATTGGAGCAGGAACGGGTGCAGGAATAGGCGCTGCTATTAGTAATGGTGACCCAGGAAAAAGTGCTCTTTTAGGTGCAGCTATAGGGCTTGTTGCTGGTGGTATCACAGGTGCTATCGTTGAAAGTCAAGATGAAGCAAAACAAAGACAAGAGTTCATTGAGAAAGTAAGACACAATCAGCAAGACATTTATAACAAAGAAAGAGAGATTGATATTTTAAGACGACAAGTAGAAAGTGAAACTCCTCATGGACTTCCTCCTCAAGAAACTAAAAAATATTTATATGGAGGTGATTGAGAGCAATACTGATAATGTTTTTAATCAATCCTTAGGGTAAGAAAAAAGGCGATTTATTTTTTAATAAATCGCCTTTTATTTTATTGGGAGATTATACGATAAAATTTTTAAAATCTGTTTTTAGCTAGCTAAAGCTTCTTTATTTTTATTTTCTTTATGTAAAAGTCTTTTTGCTTTCTCCTGATTTTTAATTACTTTTTCATTAATAACAATTTCTTTAATTTCAGGATGACTTGGAACATCAAACATAGTATCAAGCATAGCTTTTTCTATAATTGTTCTTAAGCCTCTAGCACCAGTTTTCTTTTCTAATGCTTGATTAGCAATTTCATCTAATGCTTCTTTTGTTATTTGTAAATTAACATTGCTCATAGAAAGAAGTTTTTCATACTGCTTAACAAGAGCATTCTTTGGTTCTGTTAAAATCTTTACAAGTGCTGGTTTGTCAAGTTCCTTAAGAGTTGCAATAACAGGAACACGGCCTATAAATTCTGGAATCATGCCATATTTAACAAGGTCATGACTTTCAATGTTTTCTAAAATATTTGGATTAATTTCATCTTGTTTTTCTACTTTTGCACCAAAACCTAAATTCTTTTTACCAATTCTTTGGTTAACAATTTTATCTAGTCCGTCAAATGCACCACCTATAATAAATAAAATATTTTTAGTGTTAACTTGAATAAATTCTTGTTGCGGATGTTTTCTTCCACCCTTTGGAGGAACGTTTGCAATTGTGCCTTCAATTAGTTTTAAAAGAGCTTGTTGAACACCTTCTCCTGAAACATCACGTGTTACAGAAGGAGAATCACTCTTTCTTGCAATTTTATCAATCTCATCAATGTAAATAATTCCTTTCTCAGCTTTTTCTACATCATAATCTGTTGCTTGAAGGAGAGAAACAAGTACGTTTTCAACGTCTTCGCCAACATATCCAGCTTCTGTTAAGCTTGTAGCATCAGCAATTGTAAAAGGAACATCAAGAATTTTTGCTAAGGTTTGTGCAAGTAGTGTCTTTCCACTTCCTGTAGGACCAATAAGCAAAATATTTGATTTTTGAAGCTCAACATCATGTTTTGTTTTAAAGTTATTTTCTAATCTTTTGTAATGATTATGAACGGCTACTGAAAGTACTTTTTTAGCGTATTCTTGGCCAATAATATATTCATCAAGTTGTTTCATAATTTCTTGAGGAGTAGGGATTTTCTTTGGTTTGTCAGGTTCAAAGTCATCAAAATTTTGTTCTAGAATCTCAGCGCAAAGTTCTACGCATTCGTCGCAAATATAAACCCCAGGGCCTGCAACTAATTTTTTTACTTCATCTTGATGTTTACCACAAAATGAACAATATAATTCATTATCCATCATATCATTTGACATATTAAATAACCTCTTTTAAATTTTTTTAAGTTAACAATAAGTTCCTTTTTATGATGAATATCACTTTAAAAGGTTGTTATTTTAATTGTAAAAATTTTATTACAAATTAGCATATAGTTTTGACTATGAGTTTTTGATATACTGCTAAAAAAGATTGGTGTTTTAATTATAAGGAAAATTTGCTATGTCAGAATGTAATTTTAATGTTGGAGATAGAGTTCAAAGGTTAGAAGGAAAAGAGATTTTAGGTGTAGTTAAGGAAGTTCGTGCAGAGCTTAGAAAACCTGGTCAAAAAGAAGCAGAGGCTTCAGAATATATGATAAAAGTTTTGTGGGATAGTGGAACAGAGTCTTATTTTGGCCCAGAGGCGTTAAAAAAAGTTTGATTATAAATTATTGATATTAATAGAAAATATTATAAGTTTTGTAAGATGTTGTGTAAAAAATTGGCTAAATGGATTTTGTGTTGTTTTTTAGCTTTTTTACTACTTTATCTTATTCCGGTCTTGTTTTCTAACGATAACTTTGAAACTAAAATAAAAGACGGTCTAAAGGATAGCAAAAAAGATAGCAGATATAGTGCATATTATATAAATTTACTAAGTAATAATAGCAGGTTCTGCTTAAAAGAATGTAATAACGGTGATAAGCATTTAAATAATTTTATATCAGAAACGCATGCTGATATTTACATTATTCGAAGTCAAAATAAGTTAGATAATTTAGAGTTCAAAGATTATTATACTTACTCTCAATCGCTTTCTTCTGTGCTTACTATAATTTCAAAATATAAATTAGTGAAAAATAGGGTAGTTTTAAAAGAAAAATTTTTTAATCCTATTTTTACAGGAGTTATTAAATTTCCAGAAAAAAGAATTTTATTTTCTTTTCTTTCTACATCATTTTTACCAAATGCTTATGAAAGTAAAAAATTTAGAAGATATTTAATGCTAAGGCGTAATTTTACGGAGTTTAGACATAAAAAGCTTCCAATTTTGTATTTAGCAGATTGGCGTTTAAATTTTTTCTCTTATCTTAGATGGTGCCATTACTTACAAATAAAGCCTGTAAATTACATATACAATTTATTTTCACGTAAGAATAAGATACAAGTTTTTACCTCTACAAATAATCTTAAAGTTTACTCGATTACTAAAGATGAATTAGGAGGAGTATGGGTTGATTTTAGTTTAAGAAAACATTAATTCTCTAAATATAATACTACTTGTAGCAATTTGAGTTTAACTTTATTATCTTTAAAGTTATTTTTTATATTTTCTTATATTAAAGGTGAATTATATGGCAAATTTTAAAATTGAATATTTAGGAAATTTACAATGTAAAGCTACTCATAGCGACACAGGGATTTCATTTATTACAGATGCTGCAAATGATAAAAATGGGATTTCTCCAACAGATTTGCTTGCTTCTTCTTTGGCTACTTGCACTGCAAGTATGATTGCCTTTGGTGCAGAGGCTAGGGGGATTGATGTAAAAGGCATGCAAGTTATTGCTACAAGAGAAATGAATATGAAAGAACATAAAATTAGTAAAATTACGTTAGAAATTACTTTTGATAAGCCATTAAGTGAAGAAAATAAAAAAGTATTAATGCAAATTGCAAAAACCTGTCCTGTAAAAAAAGCTCTAAATGAAGATTTAGATGTTTTTGTAAGTTTTAACTAAAAGATAATTATTTGTTTTTTGTTTGGTATTTTAAGAAGTGAGATTTTCTTATTTTAAGATTTTTCTATCTATAATAAAATGTTAAAGTAGTACTTTAAGATTTTTTTAAATTTTGCAAATCTTAAAATAGGAAATATCTCAAATGGCAAGAAAAAGCATGCCTCCCACAAAAAATCTAACAGAATTTAACCTCTAAATATATCTTTTATAAAGATAATTGTTTAATTTATAGCAGTTTTTTATTATAATACTATACTAGTGTTCGTGTATTTAAAGATTAAATAACACAACGATGTTTTTGTATTAAAAGTTTATTCTTAATAAGGAAATAAGAAAATGTGTGATAATGAAAAGTGCTCGTGTCATTGTGAAGATGTAAGATATCAAGAACTCTCAGGAAAACCTGAAATTGAGAATATACAAGAAGAAATTTTTAAGTTTTGGGAAAGCGAAAAAGTATTTGAACAGTCTGTAAATAAAGAAAATGCAAGTGAGATCGTATTTTATGATGGTCCTCCGTTTCCAACAGGTATACCTCATCATGGAACAGTGCTAATTTCTTTTGTGAAAGATATGGTGGCAAGATATTGGACAATGAAAGGGTACAAAGTCCCTAGAGTTTGGGGATGGGATTGTCACGGGCTTCCTATCGAAAACCAAGTGGAGAAAGATTTAGGAATTGATGATAAGAATGATATTGAAAATAAGCTAGGAATAGCAAACTTTAATGATAAATGTTATGAGCTTGTGTGTGGAAATAATGAGTCATGGAAAGAGTATGTTAAATATATGGCTAGATGGGTTGATTATGAAGGTGCGTATAAGACCATGTATCCTAGCTTTATGGAAAGTGTTATTTGGGCATTTAAAACTTGCTATGATAAGGGGCTTATTTACCAAGACTATAGAGTAACTCCTTATTGTACACATTGTGAAACATCACTTTCAATTTCTGATACAAGAGAGTCTGACTCAACTCGTCCAAGACAAGATAGATGGGTAATCGTAAAATTTAAGTCTGAAGAGATATTAGATGGTAAGCAAGTTTACTACTTGGCATGGACTACAACTCCTTGGACACTTCCTTCAAATTTATGCTTAGCCGTTGGTGCAGAACTTGAGTATTCTTACGTTGATGTAGGAGATGAAATTTTTGTTGCGTGCAAAAATGTTTTAGGAACTTATGAAAAGATTTTTGGAAAGACTCCTAAAATTTTAAAATCATGCAAAGGACAAGATTTGGTAGGTAAAATTTATGAGCCACTTTTCCCTTATTTTGAAAATCTAAAAGGCAAGGCTTTTAAAATTGTTACTGCTGATTATGTAGGCTCTGATGAAGGTGTTGGTATCGTACACACTGCCCCAGCCTTTGGTGAAGATGACTATTGGACTTGTAAGGCAAATAACATTCCTCTTGTAAATCCTGTTGATGAAAAAGGACGTTTTACTAAAGAGGTTACAGATTTTTACGATGAAGAAGGAAAGAAAAATGTAATTGAGACTAATCCTCAGGTAATCCGTTTCTTATATGATAATAATAAGGCTGTAGCAGACGGAACTATAGAGCATAATTATCCGCACTGTTGGAGATGTAAAAGACCGTTAATTTATAAGGCAATGGATGCTTGGTATTTTAATGTGACAAAGATAAAAGATAGGCTTATTGAGCTAAATGAAGAAATAAATTGGGTTCCCGAAACAGTAAAACATGGTCGATTTGGTAATTGGTTAAATAATGCTAGGGATTGGAATATTTCAAGAAATCGTTACTGGGCAACTCCTATCCCAATTTGGGAATGTGATAAATGTAAAAAAAGAGTAGTACTTGGTGGCGTTGATGAAATTGAAAAAGTAAGTGGAAAACGATTAACAAATTTACACAGACAATACATGGATGAAGTTACGTTTAAATGCGACTGTGATGGGTGTGATGGAACGATGAGAAGAATTCCTGAAGTACTTGATTGTTGGTTTGAAAGTGGTTCAGTTCCTTTCGCGCAGAAGCATTATCCTTTTGAAAATAAAGAATGGTTCGATTCTCATTTCCCTTGTGATTTTATTGAAGAAGGTACAGGGCAAATTAGATGCTGGTTCTATTATTTGCATGTGTTATCAGTCGCATTATTTGATAAACCTTGCTTTAAAAATTGTATAGTTCATGGAACGCTTTTAGATAAAGATGGAAAGAAATTATCAAAATCATCTAAAAATTACACAGACCCTATGAAACTTATGAAGAGCTATGGGACCGATGCTTTCAGATTGTATTTATATCAAACAAACGCAATGATTGTTGGTGATGCACTATTTGAAGATAGCGGACTTCAAGATGCTTATCAGCAAATAATTCTTCCGTTCTGGAATGCATGTAATTTCTTTATTTCTTATGCAAATATTGATAACTTTCATCCATGCGAATTAAAAACTCCTACTAGTAAGAATCAGTTAGATAGATGGATCCTTGCAAAACTTTATGATGCAGTTACGACTATCACTGAAAACATGGATAAGTATCAAGTAAACAAATATGTTGAAAGTTTAGTAGAGCTAGTTGAAGGACTAACAAATTGGTTTATACGTCGTTCAAGAAGACGTTTTTGGGGTAAGGGGATGCCACAAGATAAGCAAGATGCTTACGAAACATTATATTATGTTTTAGTTAATATGGCTAAACTTTTTGCACCAGTTGCACCTATTATCTCTGAAAAAATTTATAGGACATTGACAAGAAAATATTCAGTTCATTTAACTTCATGGCCAGAAATACCAGCGTCATTTAAAGATGATAAGTTATTAAATGAAGTTAAACTTGTAAGAAATATTATCTATATTGCTCGTTCTATTAGAAATAAAAATAATGTTAAAAATAGAATTCCATTAAATATGCTTCGTATCGCGTTGTCAGATAGCAATGATAATGAAGTTATAAAAGAGTTTAGTGAAATTATTAAAGAAGAGTTAAATGTTAAAAATATAGAAATATTAAATGATGTTGAGAGCATTGCTAAAGTTAAATATGCTCCAAACTTTAATGAGATTAAAAATCGCTATAAAGCAGAAACTCCTCAAATTATTAGTGCAATTAGGGAAGGTAAGTTTAAGTTTGAAAATGATAATATTGTAAACCTTGAAATTAATGGTGAAACAAAGTCATATGATGCAGTAATAATTCTTGTAACATATCTTGCAAAAGAAGGTGAGCATGTTGCAAGCCAAGATGGTGCAGTTGTTTCTCTTGACTTAAATATAACTGATGAACTTAAGGAAGAGGGTTTTGCAAGAGATATCGTAAGAAGCATACAAGATTCTAGAAAGAAGATGGATTGTGATATTACAGATATAATTCAAATAGATATTAATGGAGATGTCCCTCAAAAATGGTTGGATTACATTTATCATGAGACACTAAGTAGGCCTTCTAAATTTGATGATGAGACGCTTTCATTTGAAGTTTCTTATGATGAAGGAAAATCGGTTAAGGTAAGTTTAAGAAAATAATATTTATGAAAGCTTGATACTCATTTAACCCATGAGTTAATTTTTCAAGGAATTGTGAGAGAAATTGCAAGAGAAATTATTAGAAACTTACAAGTGTTAAGAAAAGACACAGGGGATGTTGTTTCAGCAAAAAATTAATATTGCAATTTCTTCATCAGCTAGTCTTGTAAAAGAAGCAGTTGAGAAATTTAAAGAAAAGATTATGGCTGAAACATTAGCACTATCACTAGAAGAAAATATTGATAATGCAGATAGTGAAAGTTCAATAGATGCAAATAATGAAGCGTAACGATTAAAGTTAAGAAGTAAAAATATTTAAATTTTGTAGAGTTCTTATAATAAAAGATTCCTAACGAAGCCTGTAAGGTAGAAGGCGTATATTGTGTGATGGCCTCCTATCCTTAAAGGCTTCGATAGGTTGTGAAAATTTCTACTCAACCTTAACGCCAAGTTTTTTTAAATTCTCAAGAATCGTGTACAACGTTTTCGCAAGTTCATTTGCAAAGAGCTGCGTTGGAATATTTGTAATCCTAGGCCCTATACTAGTTATGAATTGCGGTACTTTGTTAGCCTCTATAAACGCTTGAAGTGTGACTAGTTGTTGGTAGTCACACCAAGGCTGACTTGATGCAAGTACGATTCTCTCGCTCTCAGTAATAGCGTTTTCTTTAATATAGTCAACTACCGTGTCATAGGTTGTTGGTCTATTTGTAGTTGAAACGCTATTTATGTAGACGATTTCTGGCGTTGCTCTGTAAACTTCAAAGCAATCATCAAGTGAAACATTAGCTTCATTTCTTAGTGTCTCAATTGATTGATAAGGCTGACCGGTAAGAGTTTCTAGGGGATCGATTCCACTAGAAGAAAGCATAGCTTGAATGTTCCGAGGGTGTTTGAAAACATACTTCATAAAATCGAACTCTGTTTTTATATCATATTCAAAACAGAATTCAGATTCATTGATGTAAGCATATTCTTCCTTTGTAAGTAAACGATTGCCACCAAGAATACCAATCTGTTTAAAGGTGATTTGATTTCTTGCTGCTTCTTGCAAAAGAAATGATGCTCTTTTACAAAATGAAGCAATCGATGTTCCTAGGATTAGTGCTGATTGGTTTTCAAGTTGATGACTTCTTTTTATGCATTTACTTCTAGTGAACTTTTTGAACCACGTTTTTACTAGTTTCGATTCGCTAGAAAAATTTTCATCTCCCTGCATCCAAACTTCATTTCGAAATTGTCTCTTGTTATTTGTAACGAACTTCTCCTGAAAAATTAAGTTAAGATTTTTAAGGGATTTAAGCTCATCTTCTTGGATTTCTGGAAGTAAGGCTCTAGCAATTTCTTTTGATGTTTGAGATGGTTTAAAATCTTTTGTAACAAGGGTGCTAAAAGTGTGAACATCTTCCATCATTTTAATAACTTCTTTAGAAGATTTCATTTGACGCCGCCTTTCTGCTTTTAAAGTTAAGCTTTATGGAACCTAAATTTATATCCTTAAAAAACGCTTAAAAGGACATTAAATGTTACAATATATTAAAATTTTAGTAAATAGTAATTGCAGGTGTTTTTTTAATTGAAATTTAATTTTTTGAATTTAAAGATAAATTTAATAATAAAAAATTCTCAAACAACACCCTTAGGATAAAATATTTAGGCTCCATTTCTCCTTTAGGCTTTGCGTGAGAATCGGTTTTTACCTTATTTTAGCTCGACTCCGATTCTATTGAGGATCTCAAGAATCGTATAGATTAATTTGGCAATGTGATTTCCAAACAGCGTACTCGGGACTTTTGATACCCCACTTCCGATTCCTCCTACGTTTTGAGGTAGGGGAGCTGCTTTAAAAAACGCATTTATTGACGTGAGTATTTGATAGTCATTAAATGGTTGTGACGATACAACTACTATGTTCTCTTCTGAGACATTGTTGTTTTTAACATAGTCAACAATTGTCCCATGAGTCGTCGGCTTATAAGTTGGGTGCATCGTATCGATGCGAACAATTTCTTCTATTTGTTCGTATGCTTTGAGACATTCATTAATTGTTACTCCTTCTCTAAGTGTCTCATTGCTCTGATATTATTGTTCTGTATCAATTTTGAGTTGATCGATACCGCTTGATTCTAGCATCTTACGGATATTCTCTTTATCTTGGATGATTGCATCCATAAAGTCAAATTCGAAATTTATTACGCTTTCGGATTTGAAACCATTTTGCTCGAAATACTCTCTTTCGTTAGATGTAATATTCCTATTCCCTCGAAGGGCTGCAACCTTTCTTATTGGGGGAGAACAGATAAGCATTTCTTTTAAAAGAAACGAAGTTCTCTTACAGAAATTCTTAGCTGTGCTTCCCAATATGAGAGCGGTGTCGGGAACGAATTTTAATTAGTTAAGCGAGTAAGTCTTTAAGGCTTCCTTAAACCAATTATTAAGATACTCGCTATTAAACGAAATGTATTGGTCCCCAGGTTTCCATATTTCATAACGGAATTTTCCGTTATGTGGATTAAAGAAAGTTTTTTGAAGTATTTCGTTGATCGTCGTGAACGATTCAAGATGACCTTCGTTAATACTTGGGATTATCATCCTTGATGATTTCCTTTAGAATCTCAGAAGGGTTGAAATCTTCCGTGACTAGAGTTCTGTAGGAATGATTTTTTTAGGAGAGAGGAAAACGTACAAATAACAGCTTCTTTTTGGTCCATCTTAGTACTTTCTAGCTTTACAGCTTATGGAACCGTATCGAAAACTTAAGGCGCAATAACGAAAAAGCGTGATGACGCCATAAAGCTTAAAATGAAAATTATTTCATAATTGGTGTCTTAGTTAAAAATATTAGTGAAATGGTAAAGATTTTATAGAATTTTGTTAGAATTAATTTATGCCATATAATTATAAAAATATATTATATGGCATATTGAGTTTTGTTTATTAAATTACAAATTTTCCTTTTTCAATTATTGGAATATTTTTCCCATCTCTAGTTTCTGCTATAACATCAACTTCAGGAGAAGAAATCATAATATCTGTGTGAAATGAACTTTTGTTAAATCCTTCATTTGCTAGCTCTTCTTCAGTCATATTATCACTTCCTTCAATGCAAAACTCAAAGCCATTACCAAGAGCTATATGACAAGCAGCATTTTCATCAAACAAAATTTCTTCAAAAATATGCCCGCTTTGGAAAATAGGGGAGTCGGTACTTACAAGGGCGACCTCTCCTAAACGAGATGAGCCAGTATCTCCTTTTATATAACTTGCAAAATTTTCTTTTCCCTCTGTGGCATCAAAATCTGTAACGACACCATCAGTAAAAGTCATTTTTAAACCTTTTACTTGTTTTCCACTTATTAATACTGGGCGTGTTGCTTTCACTGTTCCTCTTACAGTTCTATAATCTGGAGTTGTAAAAATTTCTTCTGATGGAATATTTGGTTCAAAATCAATTCCAGTGTCTGTTCTTTCAGAGCCGCCACCAAATTTTGCCTTAGGAGAAAGCCCTATATAAAGGTCAGTTTCAGGGCCTACAAAATGAAGCTCCTTAACTTTAAATGCTTGAAGCTTTTTAACTCTTTCTTTTATAGCCTTATCTCTTTGTGTCCAAAGTTCTAAGCAATCTTCTTTATCAACCATGCAAATTTTAAAAATATCTTCCCATAACGCTTTTTCTGCTTCTTTTTCAGTAAGTGTAGGAAAAACTTTCTTACCCCATTTAGGAGAAGACATTGCAGCTATGCACCATTTCATTTTTGATTGTCCTATACCTTCTTCATAAAATCTTTTGGCTGCTTTGTTTTTTGCAAGGCTAAGTTTAGTAATTCTTTTAGGGTCTTCATCGTTTAAAATATCTGGGTCTTCTGGGCAAATAAGACGAATGTTCGCTATCCTTTTATCTACAAACTCATCATATTTTTTTGCTTCATAATCTAAAACAAAACTTAAATTTTCTTCTTTTGATTTATTTATTCTCAGCTTTCCTATTCTTGAGTCTATTAAATCAACATACACAGCTTTTGCACCCATCTCATATGCTTTTTTTGTTAAAAGCACGGCAAAATCTCTTCCTATACATTCTACTGCGATATTTAATATATCGTCTTTTTTTAAACTAACACCGTGAGTTAAAATTAAATCTGCATACCTATTTAATAAAACTTGCATATCCATAAGAAAAACTCCAAGAAAAAATTTAAATGTAACAATAAAACAAATATACTATCAATATTTAGATACAAAAAGAGAAAAGTTGGTTTCTTTTTCGAAAGCGTTTTCTTAATCTATTGTCTCTTAGAATTAATAGTTTTAAACTGAACATGGTTGTATTTTTTAATAAAAGGATTTTTGGTTATGAAAAAAATTGTATGTTTAATTTTACTTTCAATTTGTCTAGCTGGTTGTGGTTCACAAGTTATGTCTTTACCAACTCCTGCTCCAGCAAATAGTGATCAAGTTGTAGGTCACTGTTCAAATGCTGATGGTGGATTTTTGTTATTTAGTTTCATTCCTATCTATAATAATGGAAGACTTGAAAGAGCTTACAAGAAGTGCTTAGATTCAGTTAATGCAAACAGGTTAACAAATGTTACTGTTGTCGATAGATGGTTCTGGACTCCAGCAGGTAATGGATTTGTTACAATTGTTGAAGGAGACGGTGTAAGATAATCTTTAGAAATAAAAAAAGGAGTGAACTTCGAAATAACGAAATTTCACTCCTCCTCTGAAGTCTTCAAAAATAACCCTTGGGGGCAGTAGCGAAGCGTTTATCTCCACTGCGGTCCCATATAGCCATGCCCTCGAGTGTTGTTCCTGTATTCAACTGGTCCAAGACCGAAGTCTTCTCGACGATGATCATTTTGACGATAGTGATGATCGTTTCGGCGATAATTGTCATAGCCATAGTTTCCGATGATCCGGATAACGAGGTCAATCCCGCAATCTTTTGCTAGCGAAATACAGTATTCTTTGGTTTTCGCATTCGCGAATTTCAAGATTTGCTTCATCGTGTCTCTAATTAGAAACACGACTTTCTTAAACTCATCCTCCGGGATATCGTGATTTGAATGGTGCAAGTTGTGGACTTGAATCCAAAGCCACTCTAAAAACGCTGCTATAGTACCTTTCCCCTGCATCAGATAGTGGCATTCTTTGCTAACAATGCGAATCATAACAACCTTTCTAAAACAGAAAATGAGCCTAAGCTCGAACACTAAAAGACGTCAAACCGCAGAAAAATCGGTTAAGAAAGTCTTTTAATAATATTATTAAATTATATATATTAAATATGTATTTTGAAAAAAATGGTTGATTTATGAAGGATATTAAAAAGAAAATTTGATTTGAAAAGAGAAAGCATAAGACTCGAATAAATCTAACCTTTATAAAACATGCTTTCTCTTTCCGTATACAATTATAGTCAAACTACAATTCTCGTCCTTCTCGTCTCAAAAGATCTAAGAACTCAGGAAGTCTTTCTTTAAGCCTCTTCTTAGAGAACTCTACGACGTAGAAGTTCTTGTCCGGATTAGGAGGGGCTTCTTTGGTAGCTCTTTCTACCAACTTGAAAATATTCTCCAATGACTCTTTACCAAAAATATGAAAAGAATCATCTTGTTTTTTCGCGTTATACGGAAAATCAAGGATAAGCAGAGCATATTCGATAAGAAGATCTTTCTTTACGATCTCTTTTAAGTCGTTTGAGATTTCTTCCTTCTTATTCAGGATTTTATCAGCGGCATCAAAAACCGACAACCTGAAATCGTAGAGATCTGAATGCGATAAGACGTCGTCATCTCCGTTTTCTTTACAATAGCTGAGGTTATTTTTTAATTCCTCAAGGTCGATATCTTTTTTATCCAACATCAGTTTATAAAGCGTGATGGATAACTTGATCATTTTGAGTCGATAT